>CAUEUD010000060.1 GCA_959020865.1 Eubacterium limosum
ATGGGTCTGACGAATCTTTTCAATTATCCTGAATTCAGTGATGTGGAAAAAATCCGTCACCTGGTCAATGTGATCGAGGAGAAACCGCTGCTGGCGGGTATTCTGTCAAGTGATGACACCAGTCAGGTGATTAACATCAGCATCGGGGATGAAAATGATAATGAGAACCTGAAGGAATTCAGTATTATTACAACAACCTACGAGCTGGAAGGAAAGACCGTAGGCGCTTTTGGGGTCATAGGACCAACGAGGATGAATTATGATAATGTTTCCTCGGTTCTTGATTATATAAGAAATGAACTGAACACAAACTTAACAAAATTATTAATGAAATAGGTGGTTAAATGGCTAAGGAAGAAAAGATGGAACAAAACGTAGACGAAACCGTTAAGGAAGAAGCTACAGAGGAACAGACAACAGAAGAACAGACAGCTGAGGAAGCTGTAGAGGATGTTGAAAAATCGGTAAATGAAGCGGCCAAGGCAGAGGAAGCAGCGATGGAGCGTCTTATGCGCCTTCAGGCGGATTTTGAAAACTATAAAAAAAGAACGCAGAAGGAAAAGACCGACATTTACCAGTTTGCTCTTGAAGGCTTTGTCACAAAGCTTTTACCAGTGCTTGACAACCTGGACCGCGCCGAAGCGGCAGCCGATGATGACAATACGGACAAATACCGCGAGGGTGTTCAGATGGTTTTTAAGCAGTTAATTGGTGTTCTGAACGAGGAGGGCCTGCAGGAAATTGACTGTGTGGGCACCGCCTTTGATCCGAACTTCCACCACGGTGTTGCCGTTGGAGAAGATCCTGAAAAAGATGATCAGGTTGTTCTGGAGGTTTTCCAGAAGGGCTACACTTTTAAGGACAAGGTCATAAGACCCGCAATGGTTAAGGTTAATCAGAAGTAAAAAAGCAATTGACAATGGGGAATTGAGAATGGAGAATTAAAAGAACAAATTTGCTAAAGCAAATTTGAGAAGGCGGTCAACGGCCGCAAACGGCCGCATAAAGATCAAAATGCATAGCATTTTGTCCCGGAATTTTCCATTTTCCATTCTCAATTCTCCATTAAAAAACAAGCTGCTTTTTTGAAGAATGATAAAAATTAGAAACTTATACTAAAAACTTAGGAGGACATATATTATGGGTAAAGAAAAAATTATTGGTATTGACTTAGGTACTACAAACTCTTGCGTAGCTGTTTTGGAAGGTGGCGAACCGGTTGTTATCCCAAATGCAGAAGGGAACCGTACAACGCCGTCCGTTGTCGCATTCACCAAAGACGGTGAAAGACTGGTCGGCCAGGTGGCTAAACGTCAGGCTGTCACCAATCCGGACCGTACAGTCGCTTCCATCAAGAGACACATGGGTACCGACTATAAGGTAACCATCGACGATAAGAACTATACACCGCAGGAAATCTCTGCAATGATCCTGCAGAAATTAAAATCAGACGCAGAAGCTTACCTTGGCGAAACAGTTACCAAGGCTGTTATCACTGTACCGGCCTACTTCAGCGATGCTCAGAGACAGGCAACCAAGGATGCCGGTAAAATTGCCGGCTTAGATGTACTGCGTATCATCAATGAACCAACCGCTGCTTCACTGGCTTATGGTCTTGACAAGGCAGACAATCAGAAAATTATGGTTTATGACCTTGGCGGCGGTACCTTCGACGTATCCATCCTGGAATTAGGCGACGGCGTTTTTGAAGTTAAGGCGACCAACGGTAACAACAACCTGGGCGGCGACGACTTTGACAACAAGGTCATTGACTGGATGGCTGAAGAATTCAAAAAATCCCACGGCATCGACCTGAAATCTGATAAAATGGCGTTACAGCGTTTGAAAGAAGCTGCTGAAAAAGCTAAAATTGAACTCTCCAGCGTTATGAAATCCGACATTAACCTGCCATTTATCACTGCAACCGCAGAAGGACCGCAGCATCTGGAACTCTCCCTGACAAGAGCGAAATTCGACGAATTAACCTCTGGTCTTGTAAGAGAAACCGAAGGACCTGTCTCAAAAGCGATGAGCGACGCAGGCCTTGGCAAAAACGAACTGAACAAGGTGATCCTGGTTGGTGGTTCCACAAGAATCCCAGCAGTACAGGATGCTGTTAAGAACTTAACCGGCGAAGATGCCTACAAAGGCATTAACCCTGACGAATGTGTTGCCATCGGCGCCGCTATCCAGGGTGGTGTACTGGCCGGCGAAGTCAACGATGTACTGTTACTCGATGTTACCCCGCTTTCCTTAGGGATCGAAACCCTGGGCGGCGTATTCACAAAACTGATCGAACGTAACACCACAATCCCGACCAAGAAGAGCCAGGTATTCTCTACCGCTGCTGACAACCAGACCGCTGTAGATATCCATGTATTACAGGGTGAACGTGAAATGGCTTCTGGCAACAAGACTCTGGGCCGCTTCCAGTTAACTGGTATCCCGGCTGCAAGACGTGGTATTCCACAGATCGAAGTTACCTTTGATATTGACGCCAACGGTATTGTCAACGTATCTGCCAAGGACTTAGGCACCGGCAAATCTCAGAATGTTGTGATCAAATCGACCACCAACATGAGTGAAGATGATATCGACAAGGCTGTGAAAGAAGCTGAACAGCACGCAGCTGAAGATAAAAAAGCAAAAGACCTGATCGAAGCCAAGAACAACGCAGACTCAACTGCTTACCAGGCAGAACAGTCTCTGAAGGACATGGAAGGCAAGATTACCGACGATGAAAAGAGCAAGGTAACCGCCGCCATTGATAAGGTTAAGACCGCAGGTGAAGGCGAAGACGTTGAGGCAATTAATAAAGCCATCGAAGAATTAAACGAAGCTTTATATCCGATCGCTCAGAAAATGTACGAACAGACCGCTCAGGAACAGACCGCAGAACAGCAGTCTGCTGACCAGAAGGGCGACGATGACGTCGTAGAAGCTGAATACGAAGAAGTCAGCGACGACGACAAGTAAGACGTCCGCTGTGAGCCCGACAATAAGATAGACTTTAGGAGATGGCAGCTGTAATGGCTGCCATCTTTAATAATGATTCTTTACAGGCTGGGCCTTTTAGGTTACAATATGAGGCGAGGTGAATAGAAGCATGAGTGAAAAAAGAGATTACTATGAGGTGCTGGGCGTTGAAAAAAGCGCCAGCGCAGATGAAATAAAAAAGGCCTATCGTAAGATGGCCATGAAGTATCACCCGGATAAGAACCCGGGCGATAAAGAGGCTGAAGAAAAATTCAAGGAAGCCAACGAAGCCTACGAGGTCTTAAGTGACGAAACCAAGCGTGCGACCTATGACCAATACGGTCACGCGGGCATGGAAGGCGGCTTTGGCGGCGGAGGCGGCGCTTCCTACGGCGGTTTCGGCGGAGGCGGCTTTGAAGATATTTTCAGCGATATTTTCAGCTCCTTCGGCGGAGGCGGCGGTTTTGGCGGCTTCGGCGGTTTTGGAGGAGGAGGCGGCGGACGCCGTGGTCCAAGCCGCGGCTCAGATATGAAGATTAACATTAATCTTTCATTTAAAGAAGCCGTTTTTGGAACCGAAAAGAAGATTAAAATCAAGCGTCAGGAAGAATGTCCGACCTGTCATGGCTCCGGCGCGGAACCGGGCAGTGAAGCCCATACCTGTGACAAGTGCGGTGGCTCCGGGCAGATCTATATCCGTCAGCAGACCCCCTTTGGCACCATCCAGCAGACCACGGTCTGTGACAAGTGCCACGGCGAGGGCGAAATCATCGACGACCCCTGTCATACCTGCCACGGCTCCGGCATCCAGGAAAAGGAACGGACCATCAATATCAAGATTCCAGCAGGCGTGGATAATGGTTCCATCCTTCCGCTTCGCGGAGAGGGCAACACCGGTGCGCGCGGCGGCGGAAAGGGTGACCTTTTCGTTTATATCAGCGTGAAGGAAGACCCGATCTTCAAGCGTGAGGAGGACGATATTTATCTGGAAATCCCAGTGACCTTTGCGCAGGCAGCCCTGGGCGCTGAGCTGGTCGTACCGACTGTGGACGGCAAGGTTAAGCTGAAGGTTCCAGAAGGCACCCAGACCGGCAAGGTCTTCAGACTCAAGGGCAAGGGTGTGCCGAACGTCAACGGACGCGGACGCGGTGACCAGTACATTACTGTCAGGGTTGAGGTACCGCGCAAACTGAATAAGAAACAAAAAGAATTATTGAGAGCTTTTGACAAAGAAACAGGCAATGACAATCACCAGGAAGGTAAAAAATTCTGGTCCAAGGTAAAGAATGCCTTTCAATAGAATTTTTAAATAACCGGTGTATGCTTTTGCAGCACCGGTTTTTTCAGCATAACGGAGGAAAAAACCATGTCGGAATCATTGATAACAAAACAGGCCATCGCGGACGGCTTTAAGGGATTGATGCGTATTAAAAGCTTTGATAAAATCACCATTTCAGATATCGCCAAAAGCTGCGGGCTGAACAGGCAGACCTTTTACTACCACTTCCAGGACAAATATGAGCTGCTGGACTGGATTTATTATAAGGAGGCCATTTCTGTCATGACGGAGGGCCTGACCTTTGAGAACTGGAGCTCCCGTATCTACAGGATGCTGACGCAGATGAAGAAAGAGGATTATTTTTACATCAACGCCTTTAAAGCCTCAGGACAGAAGGAGTTTGAGGCCTACCTCTTTTCGGTGGCAAAGGAGCTGTTTAAGGAGACTATCGCAAATCTCAGCGGCGAAAAGGAAATTAAACTTGAGGACATGGACTTTATCGCTTCGTTTTTTTCCTACGGAACAGTGGGGATCATTGTCGCCTGGGCGCAGGAGGGAATGCGTGAAAGCCCGGAATTTTTAAAGGAGCGTTTTGAAAATCTGGTATTGGACAGTAAAAACCTGGCGGTAAAGCGGTTTTTAAGGGCGCTTTAGTCTGGGGTGAAATGCCTGAAAAAATTCTTTTTGGTCCCCTCGATATCAGAGGAGGTGCACAGCCTTAAGAACTCTTTGTAGAGCAGCCTGTATTCAATGCGGGTCAGCTCTTTTGGAGAGATGCTCTTACCGAGGTCGACCAGATTGCGGGCGCAGCGCTCCGGTGATCGGGCAATGCCTCTCAGGATATTGTCGAGCTTTACATCCAACACAGCGTTTTTTAATCGGATCTCTAGGGATTTCATGGCCTGTTCCTTTCGTTTTTTCTACTGATTTTATATTTAATTAAAGCATATCAGCCATGGGGCTGGTTGAATATAGACAAAAGACCAGATCTGTCAGGTAGTCTGACAGATTTTTTGTTTTGTATAAAAACAGGACAATGGCAGGGGTTTGTCAGGTTACAGAGGGAATATCTTTTGCTATACTTTCACATTATGTCAATAACACACTCCATTAACCTATAATCGCAGCAGAAAGGAAGCAATAAAAAATGGAAAAACAAAGGTCAGAAAAATCGTTTTTCAAAAAATGGCTGCCCTGGATCGTGATCCTCGGCGTGATCATTATTCCCCTTATGTACAGTTTCTTCTATCTGGACGCCTTCTGGGACCCATACTCAAGGCTGGATACCCTGCCGGTGGCAGTGGTCAATCAGGACAGGGGCGCGACCATTGACGGTAAATCGCGCAACCTTGGAAAGGAAATGTGGGATGAACTGGAAAAGGACGGCACCCTGAAATTCGTGTTAACCGATGAGGAGGACGCTGTTAAGGGAACCGAGGGCAGCCAGTATTACGCCCTGATTCGTATCCCCGGGGACTTCTCCTCCGATATTGCCTCGGCCAGCACCCAGAACAAACACGAGGCAGAAATTTATTACTCGCCCAATGAAAAGCGGAACTATCTGGCCAGCCAGATTCTCAGCAAGGCAGTGCTGGAGGTTGAAAAGTCAACACGGGCCAGTGTGGATAAGGAGCTGGTGGCCCAGCTCAGCGGGAAGCTTTACGAGGTGCCCGGACAGCTGGAAACCCTGCAGGATGGTCTTGGACAGCTGGGAGATGGCGCGAAAGCGCTGAGTGATGGCACCGGCACCCTGGCCGATGGCACTGGTACTCTTTTAAGCGGTGCGTCGGCCCTGAACGATGGTGCGGACGCCCTGGCAAACGGGGCCTCTGCTCTGGCAGACGGTACCCGCAGTCTGGCCCAGGGCGCCCAGAGCCTGCAGGACGGCGCCAATACTCTGGCCGATGGCACAGCAGCGCTGAAAAACGGCACTTCTGACCTGGCAGACGGTGCGTCAGCACTGGCGGGCGGTACAGGTACCCTGAATCAGGGGGCAGGAGACCTGGCTGCCGGAACCGGCGAATTCAGTACAAAGGTCAGGGAGTATCAGCAGGGTGAGCAGAAAGCTAAATCTGGCGCAGATCAGGTTGCAGCAGGCGCGGCTTCACTGAGCGACGGGATTGCCCGGCTTTCAGACGGACTGAATTTGCTGAGCCAGAAAATCAATGCCAGCATGACAGGTCTGGACAGCGGTGTGGGGCAGCTTCAGACCGGATTCGGAGGCTATCAGGCCGGCGTGGATCAGCTGATCTCAAGCTCCAGCCAGATGGTGGATGGCATTGTGGGGGCTGGTACAAATAACCCGGATCTGTTAAATGATCCATATTTTAAAGCGCTTTACGATCAGGCAGCAGAAACAGACCCAAGCCAGATCGCTGCCTTACAGGCGGGCGGTAAGGCGGTGGGCGACGGTCTCGATACCCTCTCTGCCGGGATCAAAGAAGGGCAGGAGGCCCTTAATGACCCACAGCAGGGGATTCCAGCCCTCATTGACGGAGCCCGGAAAACTCAGACGGGCTCACAGGAGCTGGCGGCGGGCAGCAGCAGCCTGAAGCAGGGGATGGATGGCCTTGACACCGCAACTGGCCAACTGGTTGGCGGTGCAGACACGCTGGACAGCGGGGCGAATAGGGTAGCCGCCGGGGCCAGCCAGGCCGACAGCGGCGCCAGAAGCCTTGACGCCGGCGCAGGAAAAATCAACGCGGCCGCCGGACAGGTCCGTGACGGCGCCGGAGCCCTGGCAGACGGCACAGCCCAGGCCAGCCAAGGTGTCAATCAGGTAAATGCAGGCGCCCAGGCTTTGGATTCGGGCGCGTCTGCACTGAGTGACGGCACCACCACCCTCGTGGGCGGCGCTCAGGAATTTGGGACGGGTGTTGTCAAGCTGCGGGATGGCTCTCTTCAGCTCAGGGACGGCCTGCAAACCGCTAAGACAGGCGTGGACGACAACCTGACCGACGTCCGGGATCAGCTGGTGCCCCTGAGCGGCCTGGACCGCTACGCAGCAGACCCGGTCAATGTCAATACCGACGCCATTGACCCGGTACCGAATTATGGAACGGCCTTTGCGCCTTACTTCCTCTCCCTATCCTTATGGGTCGGCGCGCTGATTATTTTCTTTGGTATTTATCTGGATGCGGACGAAAAATTCCAGCTCCTGTCCAGACGCTCAGATAAGCGTATTATCCGGAGCTTTTCCTATCTTGTGATCGGGCTCATGCAGGCAGTGCTTCTGGCCCTTGTGCTTCAGTTCGGGCTTGGTCTTCAGATTAACCATCCGCTGGCCTTCTATCTGGCCTGTTGTCTGGTATCCATGGTCTTTATCGCCATTGTCCAGTTCCTGATCGTCTTTTTAAAGGACGTAGGAAAATTCCTGGCCATTGCGCTGCTGATTCTTCAGCTGACCTCCTGCGGCGGGACCTTCCCAATGGAGACGGTACCGAAGTTTTTTAACCTTCTGTATCCGTTTATGCCCATGACCTATTCGGTCGGGCTGTTTAAGGACACCATCAGCGGAACCAGCGCTATGGGGATTGATAAGAACAGTCTGGTGCTTATGGGCATTCTGGTTGTGATCATGCTGCTTACCGTTTTATTCACTTATTTTCAGAACAGGGGACGGGCGCGCAGCGCCGCGGAGATAACGGATCAACCATAAAATTAAGGCCACAGCTGAAATTTGCTGTGGCCTTTGTATTTTCATTGACATTTGGATACTTTTAACATAAAATGAATTTAAAAAGATACAATATTTAAGAGGTAAATCATGAATGATGAACAAAGAGATACTTTGAATACCTTTTTTGTCGATACCTTCAATAAGATCCTATCGTTGGAAGAACAGACCCTTTTAAAAAGCAGCATTGAAAATCTTTCTGTCAAGGAATTACATATTATAGAAGCAGTCAGTATTTTACAGAGAGACAAGAAAAACACGATGACGGAAATAGCCGCGCAGGTCGGGATTACAGTCGGCGCCCTGACCACAGCGGTGAATGTGTTGGTCAAAAAAGAGTACCTGTCCCGCAGGCGTTCTGAAAAGGACCGCAGGGTGGTACGGATTTATTTAACGGAAAAAGGCATGCGCGCTGAGATGCATCACCGGATATTCCATGAGAATATGGTCTCAAATGTCGGTGAGGTCCTGACAGAGGAGGGGCTGGAAAACTTAATAATTGCTTTAAAACAGCTCACTTCCTTTTTTAACGGACAACTGGAGGATTTGAAAGAAAAATAAGCGGAAAAGCCCCTTTTGGGGCTTTTCTTAATGTTTTGTTCATTATTCAGTTACAAAACATTACATAATGTTAGGAATTTATTTAGGAAAGGAAATTTGAAATCTGTTAGAATAAAGAGAACCGTGCGAGGAGGTGACCTATGGCCGAAAATAGTGACCATATGGCAATCCGGGAGATGCCCAGAGATGAGCGTCCCCGTGAAAAGCTGATAAAACACGGTGTCCACAGTCTCAGTAATGCAGAGCTGATCGGCATTATCATTCAGACAGGATGCCAGGACGCGACTGCGGTGGAGCTTGGACAGCGAATTCTGAGGGCCTTTGACAACGACCTCTCAGCCTTTTTTGGCATGAGTATCGAGGAGCTTGACCGCAACGCGCTGCTCAAGGGCATTGGCCCGGCAAAGGCCTGCCAGATAAAGGCTGCCATAGAGCTTGGACGTCGTGTGAATACCCGTCCGCCCGAACAGCCCAAAATCGGTTCGCCAAAGGATGTGGCCGCGCTGCTGACAGACGAGCTGCGTTACCTGAAGCAGGAGCACTTTATGATTCTGCTGCTGGATAACAAGAACAAAGTCATTAAAACAGAAACCATTTCCATCGGGACCATCAATGCGTCCCTGGTGCATCCGAGAGAGGTGTTTGTAAAAGCCATCCGGCAGCACGCCGCTGCGGTCATTCTGGCCCACAACCATCCTTCGGGTGATCCGAAGCCGAGTGCGGAGGACAGGGCCATTACCAAACGTTTGCTGGAATCGGGCGAACTGCTGGGGATTCCAGTTCTCGACCATGTGGTGATCGGCGGGGCAGACTATGTCAGCTTTAAAGAATCCGGTTATATCTAAGGTTCTTTTATGTTTTTTGGCATTATTTATGAATTTGTGTTAAAATTAGATTGATTATTTTCTTGTTTTACAATAAAATAAATAGTTGAGATTGTGAATGCTTGGAAGAGGTGATGTAATGATTATGCCCGAGGAGGGACAGTTTGTATATCATTATATAGTAGGAGATGTAAAAAGTGGTTCTTTGAAGGACATGCTGACCAACCATTATGATTATTCCAGCCGGCTGCTCAGGCAGCTCAAGCGGGACGGAAGCATTACTTTAAACGGCAGGGACTGTTGGCTGACCGATCCGGTGCAGAGAGGGGACCAGGTGGTTATTACCTTCCCGGAGGAGCGGTTCGACATTGAGGCTGTTGAGGGACCTTTAGATATTGTTTATGAGGACGACGAGGTGCTTGTGGTCAATAAGGATGCCGATTGTGTGACGCACCCAACCAAAAGCCACCAGATGGATACCCTGGCCAATCATGTGGCCTGGTACTGGGAGAAGAGAGGTACACCCGGAAAAATCCGTTTTGTCAATCGTCTGGACCGGGACACTACCGGACTTGTCGTCATCGCGAAAAATAAATATGTGCATCATTATATCCAATCCAGAATGAAGACCGATGCGGTTAAAAAGACTTATATCGCCTTTGTGAACAATGTTCCGAAGGAGAAGGAAGGCTGCATTCGTGTGCCCATTGGCCGTCCGTCTGAGGACAGCCTGGAAAGAACGGTCATGGAAGACGGCAAGGAATCTGTCACACACTTCAGAGTACTGGAAAGCTACAGGAATGCTGCGATGGTGGAGCTGGTACTGGAAACCGGACGCACCCACCAGATCAGAGTCCATTTAAAATATATTGGCTGCCCCATCATTGGCGACAGCCTGTACAATCATGATGGGAATCCGAGCTACGGCATGGCCAGGCAGGCCCTGCACGCTGCAAAGTTGAACTTAACCTTACCCAAAAGCGGTGAGTTGGAACTTTCCGCAGGATTAACTGAAGATTTAGTAACACTTCGAGAAACATTGAGGAAAGAATAAAAAGAAGGTGGAATTATGAGTAAAGAAGAAGCAAAGAAAGTTGCTCCCAAGGCGCCCAGAAAAGGGCTGCCCAAGAAGAAAAAGAAAAAAATGGCAACCTGGAAAATCGTTCTGATTGTACTGGCGGTTTTGATCGTTGCCGGCGTCGTGACAGGCTTTTCAGTCTACGCGGCCAATAGACAGGATATTTCAGATTTTACTTATCAGCAAAAGGAAAAAACGCAGATTTTCTCCTCGGATAATCAGGTTATTGCCGAGATGGCAGCTGAGAACAGGACCTACGTCTCGCTGGATCAGATTCCAAAGGATCTGCAGAACGGCCTGATCGCAACAGAGGACTCCCGTTTCTATTCGCACCACGGTGTCGACTACTACGGGATCATGCGTTCACTGGTTTCAAATCTGTTCAGCGGCAACAGTACAGGCCAGGGGGCCAGTACCATTACCCAGCAGCTCGCCAGAGTTCTTTGGGATTTGGATGTAGCTGAACCTGGTTTCATGGATTCTGTCAACCGTAAGATGAAGGAAATCTCCATTTCAAGACAGCTGGAAGAAAAATATACCAAGGACCAGATCCTTGAAATGTACCTGAATGAATACTACTTTGGTTCTGCCTCCTACGGTGTGCAGGCAGCTGCCCAGACCTATTTTGGCAAAAACGTCTCCGACCTGAATCTGGCCGAGTCTGCCATGCTGGCAGGTCTGCCCCAGGCGCCGTCGGCTTATGCGCCCAACGCCAACTTTGAGGCGGCTAAGAACCGCCAGGCTCAGGTGCTTGCCCGTATGGTAAAAGAGGGCTACATTACCCAGGAACAGGCTGATCAGGCGTCAGCCACTGAAATCACCATTATGCCATGGTCCGAGGAACAGACCAACGACGATATTAAAGATGGTTACGGGGCATTTATCAATGCGGCGCTTCAGGAATACGCCGAGGCCCTCGCGCCAAGTGTGATGAAGCAGAAAGGCGTGGACGAGGAAGAAGCCGTTAAACAGATCCGCGAAAATATTGCGAACGGCGGTTACCGCGTTTATACAACCATTAACACCGGTTATCAGGACGCAGCCATTTCTGCCATGGAAAACGGACTGGACAATGCTGGCTTCAGCCAGGAAAATGGCGACACTGGTTCCATCGTCACGGTGGATAAGGATGGCGCAGTATTGGGCTACTACGCTGGAAACACTGATATTGACATGGCGGACTCACCGAGACAGCCTGGCTCCAACATCAAACCGCTTTACTACAGCGGTGCCATCGAGAAGGGTGTGTTCTCACCATCTTCAACGATTAAGGATGAGCCGATCAATATTGGCGGCTACTCTCCAAAGAACTACGGCGGCGGCTACAGCGGTACAGTAACCATAACCCAGGCCCTTGTCAATTCTCTGAATATTCCGGCGGTTAAAGTCTTTAACACCTTCGGTATTGAAAATGCCATCGACTGGATGAAAACGCTGGGTATTACAACATTCGTTAACCCAGGAGATTTGGATACTGGCGCAGATGACTATAATCTTGCCACAGCACTGGGTGGGATGACGAATGGGATCAAGCCTATCGAAATGGCCGCTGCCTTCAACTGCTTTAACGACGGCGGTGTTTACAATGAGCCTTACAAGATTGTTAAGGTTGAACAGACCAACGGCAAGCAGGTCTTTGACAAGAGCCAGCTTGGCCTGACCTCCAGAAAGGTTATGTCTGAAGATACAGCCAGCTCCATGTGGGGCATTCTGCAGCAGGTTGTCACCAGCGGTACCGGCGGACGTGCGGCCCAGGCTTATCCGACAGCGGGTAAGACAGGGACAACGGACAACGAGGAAGATTTATGGTTCACCGGTATGACCGGGAACATTACGACCTCAGTGTGGGTCGGTAACCTTGAGCATGAGCCGGTCGGCACAGGGAGCTATATCCCGGCAGGTATCTATGGCTCGTATGTCCGGTCACTGATCAACAATGACCTGGTTTCTGAGTTTGCCACACCGGAGGAATCCGCACCGGTTACGCCAGTGGCAACTCCGGCGCCGACCCCGACGCCGGAAGCGACGCCACAGGCCACACCAGAGGCCACAGCGCCACCGGCAACAGTGGAAACACCGGTCAATACACCAGAGCCGGAGGATCCTTCCGACACACCAGAGCCGGAAGAACCTTCAACGCCTTCTACTGAGGAAGAATAATCGAGGGAACGAAATGCTGATCAAAAATGAAGAACACACCATTGATGATAAGTTTGAAATGCGCGGAGGAAATGGAACGATCCACATCAAGCATGTTGTGGATCAGGACATTCTCTGTGATAAGGGAAGATTATATGCACAGATTACCGTGGAGCCAGGTTGCTCCATCGGTAGTCACGAGCATGTGAACGAAAAAGAAATATTTTACATCCTGAGCGGTCAGGCACAGGTAACGGACAATGGTGTAAAGCGGACATTGAATCCCGGGGACGTTCTGGTAACAGGACACGAAAGCTCCCACGCGGTTGAAAACACCGGAGCCGTGAATCTTGAAATGATGGCGCTGATCCTTTACGGAGATGAAAAGCATGAATAAAGAAAATCGAAAAAAGGTGCTTGAGGAGCTTGAAAAGCTCTACGGCGGAGAAAAATGCGGGCTGGATTTTACCAGCCCTTTTGAATTGCTGATTGCAACCATGCTGTCTGCCCAATGCACGGATGTGCGGGTAAATATTGTAACCAGTGAGCTGTTCAAGGAGTATAATACCCCAGAAAAGCTGCTGACCTTAAATGAGGGAGAGCTCAGGGAAAAAATCAAATCCTGCGGCCTCTCCAACACCAAGGCGAAGAATATTCTTCTGACCTGCCACATGCTGCTCTCAGAATACAACGGCATTGTGCCCGAGACGATGGAAGAGCTCATAAAGCTTCCGGGCGTTGGCCGGAAAACCGCCAATGTGGTTATGAGCAACGCTTTTGACGTACCGGCCATTGCGGTGGATACGCATGTGTTCCGGGTATCCCGACGTATCGGACTGGCAAAGGGAAATAATGTTCTTCAGGTCGAAAAAGAGCTGATGAAAAATATTCCCAGGGATTACTGGTCCAGGGCACATCACTGGCTGATCTGGCATGGAAGGCGGCTGTGTACGGCCAGAAACCCCAAGTGTGAGAGCTGCGCGATCAATCCTTACTGTGACGATTATAAAAAACGAAACAAGAAAAAATAAAAAATTGTATACAAAACCCAGATATTCCTTGATATTTTCTCCGGGATATATTAAAATGAGTAAAAGTTTAAATTTATTTTTCACAGGAGGAAGAGAAAATGAAGAAGAAAATCATTAGTGCTCTAATGGTTGGTGTTATGTGTGTATCCGTTTTCGCCTTTGCTGGCTGCAGCTCATCCGGAAGCGGAAGCAGTGGAGATACCATTAAAATTGGTGCTTTAGGTCCTTATACCGGCGACACTGCAATGTACGGTGTAGCTGCTAAAAACGGGATCGAACTGGCCGTAGATCAGATCAATGAAAACGGCGGCATCGACGGCAAAAAGGTCGAAGTCGTTTCTTATGATACCAAAGGTGACTCAACCGAAGCAGTCAACGCATACAATCGTCTGCGTGACCAGGACGGTGTTGTCGCAATTGTCGGCTCTGTACTGACAGGTGAAAGCATGGCTATTAAAGAAATGGCACATGATGATAATATGCCGATCTTAACTCCGACCTCAACTGCGGCGGACGTTACAGCGGGTGCTCCAAACAGCTTCCGCGTATGCTATCTGGATGAATACCAGGGCAACGCCGGTGCAAACTTTGCAGTGAGCACTGAAAACGGCGGATTAGGCGCTAAAACCGCTGCGATGCTGGTGAATTCAGGCAGCGCTTACTCTCAGGGTCTGGCAGACGCTTTCAAAGCCACCTTTGAAGCTAAGGGCGGCAAAGTTGTCGGCAGTGAATCCTACGCAGATAAAGACAAAGACTTCAGCGCTCAGCTGACTAAAATCAAAGAGCTGAACCCAGAAGTTGTCTATATTCCAGATTACTACAATGTAGCTGGTCCGATCATGCAGAAAGCCAAGGAAATGGGCATTACATCCAAATTCGTCGGCGGCGACGGCTGGGACAGTGTTCAGGTAGACTACGCTGACGCTGCGCAGGGCCAGTATTTTGCAAACCACTATGCTGCGGATTCCCCGAAGGAAGCTGTACAGAACTTTATCAAATCCTACAAAGACAAATACAGTGAAGCAGCCAACTCTTTCGCAGCCTTAGGCTACGATGGTATGAATGTTATGGCTGAAGCAATCAAAAGTGCAGGCAGCACAGACTCACAGGCAATTGTTGATGCACTGCAGAAGATTGATTTTGACGGTGTAACCGGTCATTTCACATTTGACGAAGAAGGTAATCCAAAGGGGAAAGACATTACAATCATCCAGGTTGATAATGGCGAATTGAAATTTGTGACCACTGTACAGGGTGACAACTAAATCAAAATCACAAATGGATTAAAATAACAGATATAGAAGAGCCTCGGCTCTTCTATATCTGTTTATACAATATGGTGAATTAAAATATTTGAAAGGGAGGTAACTGTTTGTGGTCTTTTTGCAGCAGTTCATTAACGGACTGAATTCAGGCAGTATTTATGCATTGATCGCCATCGGTTATACGCTGGTATACGGGATTCTCAAGCTCATCAACTTCGCCCACGGCGAGATCATGATGTTTGGGGCCTATTTTGCATTTATTGCCGCAACGACATTGAACTGGCCCTTCTGGGCGGTTATTGCATTTTCAATGATTTTAACCGCAGTGATGGGTGTAGTCATCGAATTTATCGCCTACCGGCCATTGAGAAACGCGCCGAGATTATCCGCGCTCATCACAGCCATTGGCGTGAGTATGTTTTTACAGAACCTGGCGCTTATGATCTTTGGGGCTGATCCAAAGGTTATGCCGAAGATTTTCCCTCAGGTAGTATTCCACGTGGGAGGTTTGGAAATTAATTCTATTACATTAATTACTATTGGGCTTTCTGTGCTTTTTATGATCTTATTGGAATTATTTATACAGAAGACGAAACAGGGCCGTGCCATGCGCGCCGTTTCGGAAAATCAGAATGCCGCTATTTTAATGGGAATTAATGTGAATAGAACTATTTCACTGACATTTTTGATCGGCTCTGCCCTGGGCGCATTAGGGGGGATTTTATACAGTACCGCCTATCTGAACATTGCGCCGACCATGGGGACAATGCCAGGCCTTAAAGCCTTTGTCGCCGCAGTGCTTGGCGGTATCGGCAGTGTGCCGGGCGCTATGCTGGGCGGTTTTATCATCGGTATGATTGAAACCATGACCAAGGCTTATATTTCCTCAACCTGGGCAGACGCCATTGTGTTTTTAGTGCTGATCATTGTGCTTCTGTTTAAGCCGACGGGTATCCTCGGCAAGAATACGAGAGAGAAGGTGTAAGACATGACGAAGGAACTCAAAAAATCATACATTGTCAACGCAATCTCAATGATCGTAATTTTTGCAGTGATTTATTCACTGGTGACCTTTAAGATTGTTACCAACTATTTTGGCGGTATTGTCATTCTGACCTGTATCATGATCATTATGGCGACAAGCTTAAATATTGTAGCGGGCTTTCTGGGTGAAATGGCCCTGGGCCACGCAGGTTTTATGGCCATCGGGGCTTATACAGCAGCCAGCGTATCCATCGCCATCACCAACGGAAACGACTCGCTGCCTGCGCTTCTGGTCTTGATCATCGCATCTCTGGCCGGCGGGGTTGCCGCAGGCATTGTCGGGATTGTGATCGGGACACCGAGTTTGCGTCTCCGGGGAGATTATCTCGGGATTGTTACCATCGGCTTTGCTGAAATCATCCGTATTTTCTTTGTGAACTTCCAGCCTACCGGCGGTGCGCAGGGCCTTAAGGGGATTCCGCGTATTGCGACCCTGGGCTATGTTTACTGGATTATGATCGTTGTTATTTTACTGATCTTTACGCTGGGGCGCTCTAAGTTCGGACGGGCCATTATGTCAATCCGTGAGGATGAGATCGCCTCTGAGGCAGCCGGGATTCCAACCACCAAATACAAGGTTATGGCCTTTACCATTTCCTCGTTTTTTGCAGGAGTCGGCGGTTCTCTGTACGCCCACTATCAGGGCTATCTGGACCCGAACAAATTCCAGTTCATGTTTTCAATTGAAATATTTGTCATCGTCGTACTCGGCGGCCTGGGCAGCGTGACGGGCTCTATTCTTTCAGCTATTGTGCTGACAGTTCTGCCAGAACTTTTACGGCAGTTCTCAGAATACCGTCTGCTGGTATACTCTCTGGCTCTGGTAATTATGATGATTTTCAGACCTCAAGGCATGCTTGGCCGCTATGAGTTCTCGCTCACGCGTTTCTTTGAAAACCTGAAAAACCGT
>CAUEUD010000061.1 GCA_959020865.1 Eubacterium limosum
TATTATAATTCAAAACCCTTTAAATGTAAATTATTTTCAATAAAATTCAACCCGGAGAAATTCAGCCCGTATCGCGGCGATACGGGCTGAAAAAAGGTGGAAGGTTCATGACCGGATTAAAAACATGGTATTTTGCCGCATCAGGCTGTTAAAAAAGTGGCGCAGTCCGAGACTGCGCCTTTTATCCAGATAAGCAAAAAGGTCCAGGCGCTGCAGATAACGGCCAGGAATCGTGCCGCATGATAGGAATAGCCGGACATTGGCAAGATCAGTCATCTACTTTATTGAAGAAGCTTATCTCTGTGAGGGCGGTGCCCGCAGGCCGCTTTTTTCTTCCTTAGGTAAAAGGCTTCGTCTCTCAAGTTTTTCAATACGCTGAAGTGGCCTTCGGCCGCATCTCATCAAATCTGCCAACGGCAGATTTGCACCTGAACTTTCCACTATCCACTTTCAACTTTTAACTGAACCGTCCTCTCTTTAACGCTTCACATCTTCATGATAAAGTTTATCTAAACCTTGAAGGGGTATCGCCACGATACCCCTTGGTTTTATTTTTATTCCAGGCCGACCATTTTTTTAAAGGTTTCCTCGTCAATGACCGGCACGTCCAGGCTCATGGCTTTCTCAGCCTTTGAGCCGGGGTTCTCACCGGCCAGCACATAATCGGTTTTTTTACTGACTGAGCCGGACACCTTGGCGCCGTGGCTCTCCAGGATCTCCTTGGCCTCACGGCGGCCCATGGTGGGCAGTGTGCCGGTCAGGACAAAGGTCTTACCCGCGAGCTCTGCTGTTGCCCTGGCGGTATTTTCCGTCATGTTGACACCAGCCTCGCGCAGGCCGTCCACAATGCGGCGGTTGGCGTCGGTCTTGAAAAAGTCCACAATTTCCACAGCCATTTTGCCGCCGATGTCATAAATCTCTGTCAGCTCCTCCTCGGAGGCTTCCATAAGGGCGTCCATGCTGCCGAAGTGGGAGGCCAGTATTTTAGCCCCATTAGCTCCTACCAGCGGAATTCCAAGGGCAAAAACCACCTTGGAGAGGGGCCTGCTCTTAGAGTCCTCTATGGCGTTTATGAGGTTATCCACAGATTTTTCACCCATTTTTTCCAGACTGGTCAGATCCTCGCGACGGTCTGAAACATGGTAGATATCCACAATGGTGTGGATCAATTCGTTATCCAGCAGCTGTCGCACCACCGCGGGGCCCATGCCGTCGATGTTCATGGCGTCTCTGGAGGCAAAGTGCACAATCTTGCGGAACACCTGGGCCGGACAGTCCATATTCAGACACTTGGTCACTGCCTCGCCGGGTACCCGGTAGGTTTTGGAGCCGCAGACCGGACAATGGGCAGGCATGGTAAAAATGACCTCCGCGCCAGTGCGGTCCTCTGGGATGGAGTGGTCGACCTCAGGGATAACATCCCCGGCCTTCTGGATTACGACCTTGTCGCCGATCCGGATATCCTTGTCGATGATGTAGTCCTCGTTATGGAGGGTCGCCCGGGAAATAACGGAGCCGGCCAGCAGCACGGGCTCAAGCTCTGCCACAGGCGTCAGGGCGCCGGTACGGCCCACCTGCACGGTAATGTCCCGCACTGTGGTCACTGTCTGTTCGGGCGAGAACTTGTAGGCAATGGCCCACCGCGGCGACTTGGAGGTGTCCCCCAGCCGCTCCCGCTCTGCCAGATTATTGACCTTGATAACCATGCCGTCAATCTCATAGGGCAGGGCCTCTCTTCCGCCATGTTCCATCTCCTCAATGTAGGTGATGATGTCCTCCATATCTTTGTAAAGCTTCACCTCACTGGTTTTAAAACCGCAGTGCGTGAGGAAATCAAAGCTTTCCTTATGGGTCTCGAAGGCCCGGTTCTCGCAGTATTCCAGGTTAAATACAAAGATGTCCAGAGGCCTTTCGGCCGCCAGTTTAGGGTCAAGCTGACGGATAGAGCCTGCGGCGGCGTTTCTGGGATTGGCGAACAGAGGCTCGCCCTGTTCCTCCCGCGCAGCGTTCAGCTCCTCAAAGTCCTCCTTATAGATCAGCACCTCCCCACGGACCTCCAGGGTCACAGGTTCTGTGAGGCGCAGGGGAATGGTCTTGACCGTTTTCAGATTCTGGGTGACATTTTCGCCGGTCACGCCGTCGCCGCGGGTAGAGCCGCGGGCCAGCAGTCCGTTTTCGTAGTCCAGCACAACGGTCAGGCCATCGAATTTATGCTCGACACAGTACGCCACATCGGGGTAGACCTTGCGGATACGAGTATCAAAGTCCCTCAGGTCCCCGGCGTTAAAGGCGTTGCTGAGGCTGAGCTTGGGCGTGGTGTAATGAACCTTCTCAAAGGCCTCTGACGGCGCGCCGCCCACACGCTGGCTGGGTGAGTCGGGGGTCAGGAACTGCGGATAGGCTGTCTCCAGACTGATGAGCTCCTGCATCATGCGGTCATACTCGTAGTCTGGTATGACAGGCGCGTCCTTATCGTAATAACGGACGTTGTTTTCTTCAATTTGTTCTTTAAGCTGGCTGATTTTGGCTTCAGCCTGTTTTAATTCTTCATTCATAAGTGATTGTCCTCAACGCAAAATTTAGACCTAGGCTTTTGTTACATAAGACGGGTCCAGTTTCTTTATACCCACTCCTGGGAATGCGATTGACACCTGGTTCGGTTTTACCTCGACAATGGTGCCGATGCCGAATTTTTTATGCTTGACCTTATCGCTGAGATTAAAGGCGCCGGGACTTTCCTCCTTGGCCTTTTTAGGCGCTGCGGATTTATAAACATTGGGTTTATGCTGCAAATGGTCGGAAAAGCTGTAGGTCTTTTTCTCCACTGAGGCTTCCTCGACAATCTCGTTGCGCTCGTATTTCTGGACATTCAGTTCCAGGCATTCAGAGGGCAGCTCCTTCAGGAAGCGGGACTGCATCTGGGGCTGGCGGCGTCCGTAAACGGTGCGTTCTGCCGCCCATGACATATACAGCCGCTCCTTGGCGCGGGTGATGCCCACATAGCAGATACGGCGTTCTTCCTCCATTTCCTCTGGGTTGTCCATGGAACGGCCGTGAGGGAATATCCCCTCCTCCACGCCTGGCAGAAAGACCACTGGAAACTCAAGCCCCTTGGCGTTGTGCAGGGTCATGAGCAGGATCTTCCCTTCCTCGCTGTCGTATTTGTCGGTCTCAGCTGTCAGGGCCACGGTTTCCAGGTAGGCGGTCAGGCTCTTGTCATCGCTGTTCTTTTCAAATTCTACGGCGGAGGAGATCAGCTCCTCAAGGTTTTCGATACGGCTCTCGCTGTGGTCCAGCTTGCCGAGCTCCAGCATTTCAAGATAGCCGGTATCCTTGATGACATGGTCGATGAGCTCGCTGACCGAATCGGTTTCGCAGCGGTCCCGCAGCTCCTCCATGACCGCGGCAAACTCGCGGACCTTGTTGCGCACACTGGAGCTGAGCTCCGGCACTTCCTCGCAGTGGTAAAAAGTTTCCATGAGGCTCCAGCCCTTGAACTCGGCAAATTCCCGGATTTTTTCCAGGGTGGCTGTGCCGATGCCGCGCTTGGGTACGTTCACGATGCGCATAAAGCCGATATTGTCCAGGGGATTGATGAGCACATGGAGGTAGGAAATAATATCCTTGATTTCCATACGTGAGTAAAAGCCTGTGCCTCCGATGAGCTGGTAAGGCATGCCCTCGCGCATGAAGGCCTCTTCAAAGAGACGGGACTGGGCATTGGTGCGGTAGAGCACTGCAAAGTCGCCGTAGGTATAGCCCTTGTCAGCCCTCAGGTTCTCGATTTCCTGAGCCACAAAGCGGGCCTCGTCATAGCCCTGGTTAAAGGATGAGACAACGATCTTATCGTCCCCGGGATTCCGGGTCCAGAGGTTTTTATCCTTACGGCCGGTGTTGTTGGCGATCACCTTGTTGGCACAGTCCAGGATCACGCTGGTGGAACGGTAATTTTCTTCAAGCTTGACAACCTTGGCGTCGGGATAGTCCTTTTCAAAGTCGAGAATATTGTTAATATCTGCCCCACGCCACATGTAGATACTCTGGTCGTCGTCCCCGCACACACACAGGTTGCGGTGCTTCGCAGCCAGCAGGTTAACCAGTTCGTACTGGCTGTGGTTCGTATCCTGGTACTCATCGACCAGAATGTACTTAAACCGGTTCTGGTACTGCTCCAAAATTTCGGGAAAGCCTTTAAACAGCACCAGCGTATTGTAGATGAGGTCATCAAAGTCCATGGCGTTGTTCTTTTTAAGGGTGTCCTGGTACAGGCGGTAGTACTGCGCCACCTTCTCTGCCCGGAACTCGCCGGGGTTGTTCTTCAGGTAATCCTCCGGCGTCCAGAAATTATTCTTAGCTGTGGAGATCTGGCCCGATACATACTGGAACGGAAACATCTTATCGTTAAAGTCCAGCTCCTTGATCAGGGTTTTGTAAAGGCGCTTCTGGTCGTCGGTATCATAGATGACAAAGTTGTCTTCATAGCCCAGCCACTGGCTGTGGATACGCATGATGCGGGCGCACATGGCATGGAAGGTATACATCCAGATGCGGTCGCTCTCCTCCACATTCATGGCGGCGATACGCTCGCGCATTTCGCCCGCCGCTTTATTGGTAAAGGTGATGGCCAGTATCTGTGACGGCCAGGCCTTTTTACTCTCAATAATATAAGCGATTCTGTGGATAATGGTCCGGGTTTTCCCGGAGCCGGCACCGGCCAGAATCAGAACCGGCCCTTCGGTCGTTGCTGCTGCTTCCCTCTGCTGTTCGTTCAGTCCTTCTAATAAACTCATTGTTCCTCCGCTTGTTCTCTCTAAAACAAAATATCGCCGTAGTAGATGCTCTTTAAAACCTTGTCCATTTCCTCGCGGGTCATCGGCACCGGATTACGGGCGGTCGAGCCCTTCATGGAATTGTCCAGAAGGCTCTCGTAATGGGTGTTGAAGTCCTCCTCGCTGATCCCCATCTCTCTGAAGGTTTTGGGGACACCAAACTGGGCGTTAAAGCCCTCGATAGTCTTTATAATATCAGCTCCGATCATTCTTGACAGCTCATCCAGATCTGCCTTGACGGCCTCATCCCGCGCGTTGTACTTGAGGACATAGGGCAGGGCCACTGCGTTGAGGAGTCCGTGGCTGGTGCCAAAGCGTCCGCCGAAGGCATGGGCAATGCCGTGGTCCATCCCCAGGCCGGAGTTCTGGAAGGCCAGACCGGCCAGGCACTGGAAGTTGTGCACCTTCTGGCGGTTTTCCACATCGCCCTTTTCATAGGAGAGGGGCAGGTACGCGCACAGCCCCTCCACTGCACCCTTGGACATGAACTTACAGAAATCGTCATTGTTCTTGTTAATGTAGCTCTCGACCGCGTGGGTCAGGGCGTCCATACCGGTTTCCACCATGACGTGTTTTGGCATGGACAGGGTCAGGTTGCCGTCGAGAATGGCGATGTCGGGGATAAACGCCGTAGTCTTCAGGCCTACCTTGATATTTTCCTCTGTAAAGGTAATGACCGCTGCGCGGGTGACCTCGCTGGCGGTGCCAGAGGTGGACGGCGCGGCGATAAACTGAATCTTCTTCCGTTCTGCCGGCGCCTTTCCGCCGCGGATATCCTCCAGTGTAAGCTCTGGGTATTCGCACATCAGGGTCATAACCTTGGTGGCGTCGATGGCGGAGCCGCCCCCCACTGCCATAACGGTGTCCGGGTCAAAGGCCTTCATGGCCGCAAGGCCGGAGAGCACCTCATCGGTTGTCGGGTTGCCGCCAATCCCGCTGTACACCTCACAGGTTTTGCCCTGCTCTGCGAAAATCGCTTTGATGTGGTCAATGGTTCCGTTTTTAAACATAGCGGACTTTCCGGTAACCACAAAGATCCGCTGTCCATCCAGATTTTTAATATAATCAATGGCGCCTGGTCCTGTGACCAGCTTATTGCCGTTAAATTTTAATTCTTTCATTCGTTTGCCTCCTTTGGTCCTTCATAAGCCGGGAACACAATCATCATTTTGGTTCCCACATTTTCTTCGCTTTCCACCCGGATGATGCCCCTGTGCTTCTGGACGATCCAGTAGGCGATGGACAGACCAAGGCCTGTGCCGCCCTCTGCTCTGGAGCGCACCTTATCCACACGGTAGAAGCGCTGGAAGATTTTTTCCTGTTCCTCTTTGGAAATACCGATTCCCTTGTCGGTCACACAGATTTCAATGCCCTCCTCAATCCGCTCTGCCTGGACGACGATGGTTTTATTCCGCTCGTCAGCCCCTGGCTCGGTGTACTTGATGGCGTTGTCGATGAGAATGACCATGAGCTGGGTCAGCTGCTTTTCATCCCCTATCACGTTCAGTTCCTCCATGGGGACCTTGCTGAGAATCGTGATGGATTTCTGGGCAGCCATGGGGATAAACCGCTCGGTAACCTCCATAATCAGGTAGCCCATATCCACCGGCGCGGGCTCAAAATGCACGTCGCCGGAGTCGGCCCTGGCCAGGAACATCAGGTCCTCGACAATATGGTGCATGCGCTTGGTCTCGTCATAGGCGTTGTCCAGCCAGGTGGCCTGGCTCTCAACGGTTTCGTCGCCGCTGGCCTTCACCACCTCCAGATTGGTCTGGATAACGGCAATGGGCGTCCTGAGCTCATGGGACGCGTCCGCGAGGAATTCCCGCTGCTGGTCCATGCTCTTTCGCACAGGCACCAGCGCCCTGCCGGACAGAAAATAACCGCACAGTAAAGAAAGGGTCGCGCCGGCCAGCACCACGATAAGGATCATCCGGACCGCGTTCTTTAACACGCCGCGCTCCGTATCCATATTTTTCATGGCCTGCACCACCCGCATTTCACCATCCTTACTGACGGTAACATAGGTACAGATTTTAAGATTATTGTCGTCGGTCTCGTAGTCACTGATCAGGTACTTGTCCCGGTTGCCGCTGAAATAGCGGTTGATAAGCCGGAAAAGCTGGTCCTGATTCAGGGGCTGGGACTCGGACTTGTCCATCACGTTAAACGCATCATCCCAGATGGTAAAGGCAATGCTGTTGTGTACCAGTGTGTCCTTAAACTCCTGGTAGCCCTTCTGGGTCTCTGGCGCAACCGTGCCGCCCTCCTGCTGGGTCTGGAGCTGCTCAACATTGTTGGCCAGCTGGGAGCAGTAGATCTCAAGGTTGTTGCTGACGCCGGACTCCATGTCCATATTGATGGTTAAATAGAGCGAAACAGCGACAAATACCGACAATCCAATCAGGACCGCGGTATTCATCAGCGTCAGGTTTAATCTTAATTTATTGAGGCTGAGCATTGTCCTCTTCCTTCAGCACATAGCCCAGACCGCGGATCGTCTTGATGACGGTCCGGGATTTTTTCAGTTTTTTCCGCAGGTAGTGGACGTAAATCTCCACCGAATTCTCCATGGCCATGCTCTCAATGCCCCAGATCCGGTCGAGGATCTGTTCCTTTGAGATGGTCATCCCCGGGTTTCTGATAAACATTTCCAGCAGCTGAGCCTCCTTGGAGGTCAGCTTGATGGGCGCGCCGCCGATGAGCAGCTCGCCGCTGTTGATGTTCAGCGATAAATCGGAAAAGGTGATGGCATTGTCCTGATAAACCTCCCAGGGACGTCTGCCCAGGGCGCGGATACGGGCCAGCAGCTCCTCAGTGACAAAGGGCTTGACAAGGTAATCGTCCGCTCCCATATCCAGGCCTTTTACCTTATCGGCCGTACTGTCCTTTGCGGTCAGGAGCAGCACAGGCACGTTCTTGCCGCGGTCGCGGATGGATTTGAGAATGTCCAGCCCGCTCATACCTGGCAGCATAATGTCCAGGACAATGACGTCGTAGACATCATTCTCGCTGAGCAGCTTGCCCTCGATGCCGTCGTGGACCACATCGACCAGGATTTTGTTTTTTTCAAGGATTTTCCCAAGGGCGGTTGCCAGGGATACCTCATCCTCAACCAGTAAAACGCGCATGCTTACTCACCCCGCTTGTCGTCGTCCCAGTTCAGGGGCTTGAATTCGGGCTCGGGCGCCGCGTCTGCGGGCGCCTCATCCGCCGGTACCGCCTGCGGCCGGGGTTTTTCAGGCTCGGCATTTATTTCCCGGGTTATAGGCTCTGCCGGCTGCTCGGCCAGGGTGCGGTCAACCTCCCGTTTACATTCGAGGAAGGTCTGCACTGCCCGCTCATAATTGTCCAGAAAATCGGTATCCGGCAGGATATTTTTATCCATCAGATAGTAGATAAACAAGCCAATATAGTAGGTCTTTTCCGGCTCGATGGTCTTAAGGCTGGAGTATTTGAAAAAGGCGGTCACCAGGTCGTCCCCGACTGCCAGAATATCGCCGCCGATGCGGACCCACTCCTTGGACAGGGTATCGATGAGGGAGGCCTTAAAATAGCACCACAACAGCCCCTTGGCAATGCTCTCGCCCGCAATTTCCAGATTGGCCTGGAGCTCCTTGGCGCCGTTTTTAAAGGCGTCGAGAATCTTGGGCGCGTAGATGACATCCCCGGTGGCATAGCGCTTGCGCAGGCCGCTCTTTTCAGGGATCAGCCGGTTCAGGAGTATATCGTCCTGCCGCAGTTCCTTCTGAATGACATACCACTCGTCGTACAGGCAGAAGGGCATGTAGCCAAAATCCCTGAACAGGTGGTCGGACACCCGCTTGACTTCCATGAGCTGCTCAGGGTCGCCGTAGACAGCCTCCTCAACCTCGATAAAGTTTTCCATCTGGTAAAACATATTGTTGCGCTCAAAATAATGGCTGATGCCCATGATCAGCTTGACGTCGCGGCTGAAGAAAAGAATGCCGTCCAGCTCGTCGTCGTTTGGCACCTCGTCCTCCATTGGCAGCTGGAGGTACTGCCGGCCGTTGTACATCATCTCATTACACGGGAAGTACAGGTCGTTGGGATAGTCGTCGGTATACATGAAAAACAGACGCTTGCTCTGGTCAAAGGCGACAATATAGCCCTTGGTCGTAAAGAAAGCCCAGCCGGTTTCGGGATCCTTTTTGCCGTATTTTACATGAAAGCCGTCTGCGTACAGGCAGTTCTTCGCAATGTACTCGGCTGCCTTTTCCTTACTGTCGATTCCCATGAGCGCCAGATTGGCCGTGTATTTTTTCCAGAGCAGCTCTACTGCCAGGCCATCTGGGGCCTGTATGGGCGATTTGCGCCCCTCGGGGTCTTTTCGAATGTTTTTGGCAATACAGAGCAGCACGCAGTCCAGATGAATGGTGTCAATGGCTTCATCGGGCTTCAGAGATTTCAGGTCTCTCACGACCTTCTCGTTAATGATGTTGAGGGTGTCGCGTATGCGGCGCTCCTCTTTCTTGGTGGTCTTTGTATTAAAGTTGTCAATGGTTTTGGTGATGGTCTTTGCGTTTTCCACGCCGTTCACATAGCACTGGACATTTTTTTCCGGATCGCCGGTATAGAAAAGATTTTTAAAGTCAATCAGGTAATAGTCCTCGGTCTGCTTCATTTCATAGTCAATGACGGTTTCGTCCTTGATCATGACGTAGAGCAGTGTTTTCTTTTCAATGCGCTCCATGATAAAGCCCTTGCGGGAGAAAAAGGCGTTGACATAGGTTCGCGGCACTTCCTCGCTGCAGTTCATAGACAGCTGTTCCATGTAAAGGGTATTCTGCATCATGTAGCTGACAAAATTCTTGCTCTTGTCCAGCCCGTTGTTTTCCAGATTGTCAAAGAAGCCGTAGAGCAGCACCTTGTAGACAATCTTGGCCATGTCGTTCTGCTTGTTGATGATCCGGTCGGTCCGGTTGATAATGGTCTGGTTCAGACTGGTCTTATCCGAAAAATAATTCGGCTCGATGACCAGCAGCGCTTCAACTGCCAGAAAGATCAAGGTGTCAATATCCACGGCTGCCATGTTGGTGGCGTGGTAGTTTTCCTTGAGGTTTCCCATGACACGCTGGTACATTTCGTCGATCTGGCTGATGCCCTCCTTGATGGTCCTGTGGCATTCGCTGCAGAGCGCGTCGTATTGTATGTTAATCCGTGAATTGTTTATTTTTAAAGAACGCTCAAAAAACCCCAGTTCTTTTCCGCATTTTTCACAACAATTCTTCATTAAAACACCCTTCCTTTCGATTGAAATAGATCTATTGGTTAAATCCTTCATCCACATCTAACACTTTGCATAGTTCATTATAGTTTATCATAAAACCCTTAAATAATGTAGCTAAAAAGCGGGGAAGATTTGGTCAAAGCGCAAAAAACCAGAGAAACAGGCTCTCTGGTAAGAAAAATTATTTTCAAAGGGTATCGCCGCGATACGGGACGGAAATAAAAAAACCATGGAACACTTTTCCATGGTTTTGTTTTTTATAAAATGGTGCGAGGAAAGGGACTTGAATTATTTCAATCGCATTTTTATGCATTTACATTTTTTAAATATACACTTGTGATCTATAAAACAGCGGTGATTTCGTAAATACTATACAATCATATTTCATATTTAAAAAATGTCTAAGGGGTCAATTAAGGGGTCATTTTTTTCAAGTTCACGCTAAACTGAGCGCATTATCTATGTTTAAGTTATTGTTAAGACTGAATGACTAACGGGCTTTTGTAAAAGGTCTGTGGGTTCAACCATCACGCACACCCCCGGTCAATAAAAAATACGGTTTTTAATTTCTTCTGGAGACCGGTAAGAGGGGACGACAAAAAAGAACGTGCCTCGCGCGCATGAGGGACGTTTCAGGTTTTCTCAGGTTTCTATATTTTATCTTAGTTAGAGGAACAACACAATTAAAGCACTCCCCCAGCCCATTTTAAATACTCCTAAAGACTGTAAAACTGCAACTTTTCAGGTCGCAAGGTTGCACACCTTTTTTGTTGTAGTACTCCAAAACAACGTTGTACTACTCCGCAACGTTACCGAACGTTTTTGCAACGTTCTTTCGGATAAAATCAAGGTTTTAGGCGGTCTAAGGGTGCATACAAGGCGGTATTCGTCGGTTTTGTAAATGCACACTTTTTCGGTATTTGTCGTTTTGTAAAATACTCCATAATGTTACCAAACCTCAACATTTCTCAACATACAGATTATAACGTTAGCAAATGTTAGCATCTGTTATAATGCTTTTTGACGTTAACATTCGTTAACATTTTATATTGTTTTAACCTTAACATTCCTTAACATCTTATGTATCTGAACCTTAGCATTTCTTAGCATTGATATAGGTTTTGACCTCAGCATTTCTCAACATTCTATTTTAGTCCCGGACAATTTTGTCCTCCCTCCTCCACAGTGCACCTCTTTTTTAAGGCCTCCGAAATCTCAGGATAGAAACACTCCTTTTTAGGGCCTGTAAGATAGGCAAAACCCAACATCAAAAGCGCATTGTTTGAGCGTGGTACTGTGGGCGGTATCCCCTCCCCTCTGGCAGCTTTCACCCCGGTGGCATAGGGCTTTTTTTCTTTTCATCAGCCGTTATAGTGTACGAGGCGAAAAGCCTACAAATATAGGGCTTTGGTTACGTACGTACGAAAGAGCGGCCCCTTTTTTGGGTGTCAGAAATGTCGGGATGGCCTTAAGATCAATAAAAAATATTCTGGCTGTCGTTCTATTGGAAACACCGCACCCACCCAGTCGCAGCTTTGAAGTAATCAGCGGTAGAGGACAGGGGGGGGCTTTTAATATTACATTTTAGGAATTTTTTGTGTATGTCTGAGGTGCGTGGTCATGCGGCCTCTACTGCTCAGATATAACGGTATGCCGGGGGAATATAAAAAGGCTACGGCATTACACCGCAGCCAGTTAGTTTTAGTTTATCATTTCACATATATGTAGCCTCTTAAGCGGGGGTATAATCAAGTTAAGCGCCTTTTTATCGGCTTTTTCATCATTTCTACTAGTCAAATACGCGCACTTAAACGGGCCTTTAGGGGTTGTTTTTGGGCGTTTAAACCGCAGATCAAGCGGGGCTAAATGCCGTAAAACAAGGGTTAATTCTTTATTGTTTGTGTAGGATATCTTAATCTTTAATGACACGACCATACCCCATTTTTTCTAAATATGGCGTATTCAAAACTAAATTCAAAGTAGCTTCAACGCCCATCTGAAAACCAGCTTTCTGTCGGCCTGGTTCGTCTTTAAACAATTCAGCCATTTTCTCTACCGTTACCCGATAAACATCTTCAAATAAATCGTCTATTTCAAGCAACTCATTCATTTTTCTTTACCTCTTGCCTGCGCCCGCCCATCGTGATATACTTTGGTTAAAGATGTGGAGGGAGCGCAAGTCCTTTCCTTTATTTTAGCTCACTGTTCGCAGCAGTGGGCTTTTCTTGTAATCCCAACAAAAACCAATATATAAAATTAATTGCTCTCTGATTCTCGCATTCCTTAATCTGTTTGAGAATCCGTTCTCTTTGAAATTCCGTATCCATCTTAATTCCTTTCTCTGCCAGATGTCCCGCTGACAGCTCCGGGGTCTAGGGGCTATGTCATCGCCGTTGCAATATGTTTTCCATAATGAGGCAGCTATTAGAGGCTACTCCCAGCCTGTTTTCTTTGTCACAATTCCGTAAAACACCAGATTAAACGCTCCGTTATACTGGGCTGTTTTAGCGCCAGTGTTTAATACTTCCCAGCCATCGTTAAGAAATTTCTCAAGCTGTGCTGAAAACTCATCCGACGTATAACCCCAAAATGTTTTTACATGGGTCTTTATCCTAGACCGCCGCTCAGCTAAAGCTTTTGTGTGTTGCTCCATACCGGCATCCATTATTTTTCACCTCCTGACTCGATTTATATTCCTTAATCACATCATCTATTGCACTCTCTGTGAGATAGAGAGGCCGCACATGCGTTGATGCCTCCTCACTCTTTCCTTCTAAGTGCATTCTTAACAGCTCCGCATAATGATAGCCGTCAAAAAGCTCCATGATAGCCATAATTTTGTAACCTGAACGCTTATAGATCAGCTCCAGTTGGTCAACAATCTCTAAATCGGTGGCAGCCTCTACCATTTCGGATACACCGGTAATATAATGTTCGCGGTGCATATCCGCGCCTGTTTTGTCTTTGTAGTCAATTAAAAATGTTCTGATCGTCATAATCCATTCCTCTCTTTTATTGATTTAAAATCATTTTTATTTGAAGATACATTTTCTTCCGATATCTTTTCTCCTATAATCGGGAGCACTTGGAGCACATTTTTTCTATTCTGCGCTATATATTACGCAATATAAGATAATTTATAAAAAATATGCAATAGGTTAGAAAAATCTGCTCCTTCTGCTCCTAACTATTCATTTTTAAGTTGAAGCCCAACGATATAACGAATTCCGTGTGACATTCTGTCCGTATCAAACCCTTTATCTCTCAGGCATTTATAAAAAGCTCGGTTGCTCATGTAGTCACAATCTTCATCAAGTATCCATCTTGAAAAAGCGTTGTATACCTGCTCCCGTTGCTGCTCCAAACCTGCTCCCAAAGTGCACCCTTCAGAAATAAAACGGGCAATCGGGTCAGAATCTAAGCGATATTGCTCAACCGCCCTAACAGAATTTGGGCTTTCGTGTATCTTCCTGCTCCCATGGGAGCACATAACGTGCACTGCCTGAACCGCTACACTTATAAAAATATCAACCTCTTTTTGTAGCTTTTTCTTCAACTCCGGAATATATTCCCCCTTTTGGTCAATGCTTAAAATCATCATCCGGCGATAAAAAGCATTTGAGCCTTCATCTCGGTTAAGTGGAATATTGTTGGTTGAAAACAGCAGCTTTGCATAGGAGTTAAAAAACAAAATGCTGCCGCCTTTATATTCCCCCTTGATCTGATCCTCTCCGGTAGCCTGCTTTAAAACGCTGGTATCGGTCAGGGCTTTTCTGGGAATCTCTGAACAGGCGTTAAGAAGCTTTCCCATGAGCTGGATCGTGGCAAACTTGCCATCAGTCATATTAAGTGTTTGCAGCGGGAGAAACGACACATTCTCCTGCCCGATGGCATCAATCGTTAGGTTTACGATGGTCGACTTCCCTGTTCCGCCAGGGCCGTAGAGGATCATGAATTTCTGTAAGTAGGTGCAGCGTGTCATACAGTAACCGGCATACTGGAAGAACATTAAGCGGTCTTCCTCATCTGGTATGGTGGTTTTAAAGAAGCGTTCAAGGGTGCTGCCGGTGTATTTTCCCATTAAATCCCTTGTATCCGGGCAATTATGCGGTATCTGATTAATGGCGTAATATTCGGGCTTGTGCAGGTGTTTTTCGAGTGTTTCAACGTCCAGCATGCAGTCTTTAAAATTGATCCAATGCTCAGGATACTGGTTAATGTCAAGGATTGTTCGCTTAATACTGTGATCAGCCAATATCAGATGATAGATGTTATTAATGAATTGTATGCTCTTAATATATGCAGGTATCCATTCGCTAATGATTGATTTTAGCCTTGTCCCATCTTCGTCCTGCTGGTAAACGCCTTTTTCATAAATCCACGGCTTACCGGACAAGGTCATCACCTTATATTCTTCCAGAACGACCGTTTTGACATTTTCATCAATGGGCCGTGATGGCAAACCGTCTTTGTTGACTTTATAGAGCTGCAATGAGGCGCCGCTGATCTTTTTATCCGCCTCCGGCCCGTCTGCGGTTTCAAAAGGTATCGCCTCAGCCTCTAATTGTTTAAGCCCCTCAAGTGCTTTCTGATAGCCGACCTTTGCGATATAATCGCTAATATCTGCTCTTTCGGGTATGTCCGGCCATACTTTCTTGAGTTCGAGAACCTTAACGCTTTTTGCCACCCTGCTTAAAGCGATCGCGGCATTCTGAGCATAGGCGTATCCGGCCTTGTCATTGTCTGGTATAATATAGACAGTCCGGCCTTTAAATGGCTCACTATAAAGCGCCTCTCCCCATTTGGTGCTTGCGCCGTTCGGTGTTGTGGTGGCGGTAAAGAGATAAGCACGCAGGGTCTCAACATCTTTTTCACCCTCTACTAGATACACCGGTCTGTCTGGCGGTGCTTCTGCAATTGCCTTAAGGTTGTAAAGGGGCATCTTCAGCTTGTCAACGCCGTCACCTAATCCTTTTATCCATTCTCCGACACTGTCCAGCCGATACCATGTAAAACCCTTTTTCTGGCTCTGCCAGCGCTCTTTTTTGGCAAGTACGTTGCCTTTTTCATCGGTGTAATAATAAACCGGATAGTCTATCTCCGTTTTGGGCTGCTCCACAAATAAATCTTTCATGGTCAAGCCCATAGCCTCTATAATCTCCTGGGTATCACAGCCCGCAAAACAGTTTAGCAAAATACGCCCGTCTGAGCCTACGCCGATTGAAAGACTCTGGTGCTGATCCATATGGGCCGGACACCGGGCAATGTATTGATTCTGTCCAGCTCCTGGCTTTACCCCCTCTAATCTGCTTAAAATATCATTGATTGTCATGAAGTGCGGCCACACTTACCCTTCCTGAATCCAGTTTTCAGCATCGTCATAGGCATGTGTTGAAACCCAGCTTTCAAATTCCTGTATTGGGACAACAATTTTCTTCCCCAGTCTGATCTTTGGGAAGTCTGCCCGGTTGACCAGCTCATAAGCCTTTGGAGCACTAACCCCTAAAGCAACGGCCATTTCCGGGACGGAATACGTTAATTTGCGCGGCTTTATTTTTTCTGCCATCTGCTTTACCTCCTAATCTTCTAATCTTTCTATAATCGTCTTTTTTTTGAGTAAGGCCGTTTAGTTATACGTTTTGAGAATTTTTAAGACGCTCCCCTATACTTTTACGCTGTTCATCGGTTAAGGTTGTTTTTCTCCTGCTTTTTCTCAACGGAATCAATTTTTTCGGGAACTCATATGTCTTTGAAATTTCATCTTGTCGGATCACCCTGTAATTTTCTGGTGAGGATTCACACAGCTTGTCAAGCTTCGTCATCATTACACTATCAGCCGTGTAAAGTGATGCGCTGTCTCCTTCCCGGTCAAAATTAATGGTTGTTTCCATTTCCGCTTTTGATAATTGGTATTTTCTTGTCATTTTTAGGCCTCCTAATCTTCTAATAGCTCTGTGACATCTACATCAAGGGCTTTGGCAATTTTAAACGCTGTTTGATATGAACAACTTTTCCCGCTTTTTACAGCTGTTACCGTAGCCCTAGAAATGCCTGCAGCCGCCGCAAGGGCATTAACATTTTTGTCTTGTTCGTACATAAAAACAATTAATTTTCGTACATCGATTCTCATTAGTCTAATCACCTCCAAAACAGATATACTTTGATCTGTTTTTAATATTATCAGATGAAAATATATCTGTCAATAAATTTTTTCATACAAAAACAGATGATTTTTCATCTGTAAAATTTTATTAATTTATGCTATAGTATCTTCAGGAGGTGTAATATGACTTTAGGTGAAAAATTAAAAAAGGAAAGGAAGAGTGCCGGTCTAACACAAGCAGAGCTGGCAAAAAAAAGCGGATTATACGACTCACAGATTCGAAATTATGAATCAGATAGAAATAAACCAACGTTAAAAACCCTTATAAAAATAGCTGAGGGGCTACAAATACCACTGAGTAAGCTTGTCCCGAGTCTTAAATTTGATTTTCACAGCGTAAATGCAAAAGAATTCATTGAAGATGTATTTAATGATTTCATGGAAGACTATGTTATTGACAGACATG
>CAUEUD010000062.1 GCA_959020865.1 Eubacterium limosum
ACTTCCAGCTCTGAAACGATAGGAAATATTTTTAAAATTACCTGGAAAATGGATGATGTGAACGCCGATGAGATTTTGACAGCCGGCGACGAAAAGAATGAAACGCAGTTTGTCAGTATAACCGTTGACATGGAAAACGGTGAGGTCCAGGTAGTAGAGGATACAACAACCGAATAAAAAAGGTCCCGGTTCGCCGGGATTTTTTCAGGTATAAACAGACAGGAGAAAACCATGCTGAAAAATGACTATTTGATGGAAATGATCGGAGCAATGTGCCGAGCGGTCAGCGAAATAATTTTCAAGCGGTCAAAAAAGGAATATGCAGAGTGTCACTCACTGGCCGATGATCAGTATCAAAGCCTTCTGGGCATGTCACTTGATATGATTCTCAGCCTGCCATCAGAAACCGTCTTTGATCTTTTGGGGAATTTTGGGGAGGTCGAGCCAAAAAAGGTACTGACACTTGTAGACCTGTTAAAAGAGGACAGCGCAGTTTTCAAAGAAGAGGGCGATGAAGCCACCGCAGATGCTATCCGTGAAAAATGCGAGGATCTTTTGAACCTTCTGGATCGTTATGACCTGGATGACGAGGCCATGACTGAGCTGGACAAACGCATGGCCGATTTTGGGATTGACTGATAAAGAAAAGGCTTGTTATTTCAAAGAATTTGGGGTAATATTATTTTAAAGTATTTCAATGGCGAAAGCTTGAGGAAATACTTTTTTTATATTTTGTTGGAGGAAAACAGAATGGAAAAAAAACCCAAAATAGGGGTACTGCCCCTTTATGATACAAAACAGGCAAGTAAGTGGAACAGCATCTGGATTTTTCCGGGATATTTAAATGGTATTCTGGAAGTCTCCGGCATGCCTTTTCTTTTGCCGCTCTTAAAAAATGAAGCGGATATACGTGCGTTGGTAAATGAGTTTGACGGCTTTTTATTTACCGGCGGACAGGACGTGGACCCGGCGCTCTACAATCAGGAAATGACCGAATATTGCAATGAGGTTTCGCCGGAACGGGATTACATGGAAGCGATTTTGTTTGATGAAGTCCGGAAACAGGACAAAGCCCTTTTTGGTGTCTGCCGCGGCCTTCAGTTTTTTAATGTGGCCCTGGGCGGTACGCTCTATCAGGATCTGATCGCGCAGAAAAAGGATCCAGACCCTGTACAGCATTCCCAGAAAACAGAGTTTGTTTTTCCGGTGCACGATATTGAGATTAAAGAGGGGAGTAAGCTGTTTGAAATTATTGGTGAAAAAACAATTCGTGTCAACAGCATGCACCATCAGGGAATCGCTGAGCTTTCCCCTGAGCTGGAGGCGACAGCGCGGGCAAAGGATGGACTGGTGGAAGCTGTTGAGATACCTGATATGACCTATGGTCTGGCAATCCAGTGGCATCCTGAGTTTTTGTGGCCTAAACGTTCATACGAATATGATTTATTTAAAGCCTTTGTGGAGGCAGCGAAAAAGCAGGCATAAAATGAAAAGGCGCATCCATTGCCGGATGCGTCTTTTTAAATTAACGTTTATGCCTTTTGTAAAGAACACCAATAATAATAGCGGCGATGATGACAATGGCTGCAACCACTGCAATTGAAGTTCCGGTAATGGAAGAGGCAGATTTTACAGTGGTAAAATGAATTTCCACAGGGGTCTGCAAGTGTTCTCCAGTTGTTGAAGTCAAGGTAGTATCCACTTTTATGATGTATTCCTGACTGCTCTTTAAATTGTCCTTTGGATTAATGCGGACTGTTCCCCAGTCTTCAGGGTCAATCAGATCATCGGATAAGACAATGTCCGCATCCACCTGTTTGCCCTTACTCCAAAGGCTTACGGCCCTCTCATTTGTCTCCCTTACAGCTGTGTTGACCACGTTCTGGTTAAAGGATACGGAAATTTCCGTGAAGGGCTGTACATCTGTGGCGCCGTCCTGTGGGACGCTGGAGGTTAAGGTGAGAGGACTGCCAACCGCTCCCTCGTTGAGGGAAGGATCTCCGGCTGGCGTTTCAGCCAGAATTGGGCTGAAGCTGCTCAACAGCAGAATGGAGAGAATCACAGTAAAGCTTGCTTTCAAACATTTATTTTTCATTGTAGCGACTCCTTAATTTTACATAAGATATAATAACAATTACCCAAAATTCTTAAATAAAAAACGATTTTTCTGTGTCTGTGTTATAATGGTTCAGAAAAGCAATGTAAATTTCAGAAGGGAGCTAGTTTTTGAAAAAGGAAAAGAGAGAAAAGAATACGAGTGAGCCAACGAAAAAAAGCCGTGGCAAGGTTTTTTTGTATATACTGCTTCGTGTTTTAGTCGTAGCAGTTATGATTGCTCAGATATGGAATCAAAACTGGAACAACGTTTTTCTATGTGTACTGACATTGATTTTATTTATGATTCCGAGCTTTGTGGACAAGCAGCTTCACATTGAAATGCCGACGACTCTTGAAATTATTATTATATTATTTATTTTTTCAGCAGAAATTTTAGGAGAGATTCAGGAATATTACCTGATTTTTGACCATTGGGATGCGATGCTCCACACCATAAACGGTTTTTTAATGGCGGCCATTGGCTTTTTATTGATTGATATTTTAAATCAAAATGAAAATTTCAGCATGAGCCTTTCACCGGTTTTTGTGGCTGTTTTTGCATTTTGTTTTTCAATGACCATTGGTGTACTTTGGGAGTTCTTTGAGTTTGGAGCCGATTGGTTTTTCCAAACTGATATGCAAAAAGACACGATCATTCACAGTATCAGCTCGGTTATATTTAACCCTGAAGGCAAAAATGTTGCGGTAACCATCCCAATCGAGAGTATTGTGGTTAATGGGCAGACCTGGAATTATGGGGGCTATATTGATATTGGACTGGTGGATACAATGTCCGATCTATTCGTTAATTTTATCGGTGCAGTGGTCTTCTCGGTTTTTGGTTTGTTTTATATCAAGGGCCGTGGAAAGGGAACCTTTGTCAAGCGTTTTATGCCAAAGCTCAAGAAGAAACAGTTGGAAGAAAATGCGGAAACGGAAATGCCTGAAGATTCGAGAAATTCTGATATCAACACCGGAGAGTAAAACAGGGAGGTGCTGCGAAAATGCGGCACCTCTCTCTGCATTTAGCTGGGATTGAGCGCTTCTGCAGCCGATTTGTTAATAAAATAACTTGACAATTACTGAGGGAAATGTTATTATTATTGACAGTTAATGAAAACGTTTTTGAAACGCAGGATATAAGGTGGAATCAAGGGGGATACTATCTTCGGAAATGATATCTGGATGAACGTTTTCTTAATGGGGAAAATGAAGGGGAGTTAGATACCTGGTGCAAGGGGGTGCCAGGTATCTTTGTTTTTTGATAAAATTTACCAGAGGACAGCGATAATTCACATGGATAAAAAGGTATAATATAAAAAAGAACGTATAAAATAAACAGGGAGCATGGTAAAATGCTTATTTTCATTGTATCTGCTTTGCTATTCAGCCTTTCGTCCAATCTTGATAACATTGTGGTTGGCCTGGCCTTCGGAATTAAAAAAATTCATCTTAACGCGGTTTCGAACCTGACTGTGGCTGTTATTACAACAATGGGAACGGTCATTGCCATGCTCTTTGGCAAATGGCTGTCTGGTTATATTCCAGACAGGATAGGAAATGATCTTGGCGCCGGGATTATTATACTGTTGGGTGTTTATTTTGCCATACAGGGAATCGTCAAGCTTTTAAAAGAGAAAAAATCAGGCAGCTACGCCATGAAAAGTACAGGTGAAATGGCAGATGTGATGGATGCATCGGTTCAGGATAAGGACCATATTCGCTACCGTGAAATTGTAACAGTTGCCCTTGGTCTGACCTTTAATAATTTGGGAACAGGGATAGCCGCCAGTATCACAGGCGTCAGCATTGGCCTGACCGCTGTGTGTACATTTATTATAAGCCTTGTTGCCTTATGGTCAGGCTTCCGGCTTGGAGGACGGGTGGTCGGACCTCTTTTGGGGAATTATGCACCGGCCGTTTCTGGTGTATTATTGGTTATCTTAGGTTTAATTGAAATGTTTTGGTAAATATGAAGAAACACCTTGTTATTTTGGTGCACTTAGGATAGAATTAGAAAGACAAATGAGTTGATGCCCGGGGAGCTTTTGCTGAGATTGGATTGAATCCTAAACCCGTTTTACCTGATGCGGTGTAACGCCGTCGTAGGGAGGACAAGTTGAGCTAAGCAGCGTACCCGTGGGTGCGCTTTTTTTGTTGAAAAACTGAAAAAGTTAAGGAGAAAATATGGAGCTGTACACAACTCAAATGGATGCCGCGCGCCGTGGCATTGAAACGGAAGCGATGAAGCGCATCGCGGAATATGAAAATATGCCTTTAAGTAATTTAATGGGCCTGGTGGCAAAAGGGCAGGTTGCCATACCTGCCAATAAGAATCATCGCTGCCTGACACCCTACGGGGTCGGCAGTGCGTTGAAGACAAAGATCAACGTCAATCTTGGAACATCCAGAGACTGTTTGAATCTGGATGTAGAAATGGAAAAGGTGAAACGTGCTGTTGACATGGGCGCAGAAGCCATTATGGATTTGAGCTCTTTTGGAGATACACGCAAATTCAGACGCAAACTGACAGAGAGCTGCCCGGCCATGCTCGGCACTGTGCCAATCTACGATGCTGTAGTTTATTACAATAAGCCGCTTCAGGAGATTACTTCTCAGGAGTGGATCGATGTTGTGCGCATGCACGCAGAGGATGGTGTTGATTTTCTGACGCTGCATTGTGGGATCAACCGTTCAACGGCAGACCGCTTCAAAAATAATGGACGTTTGATGAACATTGTATCCCGCGGAGGTTCGCTTATTTTTGCATGGATGGAAATGACCGGCAATGAAAACCCATTCTTTGAGTTTTATGATGAGATTCTGGAAATCTGTCAGGAGTACGATGTTACCATCAGCCTTGGTGACGCCTGCAGACCTGGATGTATTGCGGATGCCGGTGATATTTCACAGATTTCTGAGCTGGTGGTTCTTGGAGAACTGACACAGCGTGCATGGGATAAAAATGTCCAGATCATTGTTGAAGGACCTGGTCATATGCCGCTCAACCAGATTCAGGCCAATATGGAAATTCAGCAGACAATCTGCAAGGGCGCGCCATTCTATGTGCTGGGCCCACTTGTAACAGACATCGCGCCAGGCTATGACCATATTACTTCGGCCATTGGTGGTGCTATCGCGGCGACCTACGGGGCGTCCTTCCTGTGCTATGTCACGCCGGCTGAACATTTGAGACTGCCGGATGTCGATGACGTTAAGGAAGGTATTATTGCGTCAAAAATTGCAGCGCATGCAGCGGATATTGCTAAAGGACTGCCGGGAGCGGCTGATTGGGATTATCAGATGGGAGTTGCCAGACGCGAGCTTGACTGGGAAAAAATGTTTGACCTGGCCATAGATACTGAAAAAGCAAAGCGTTACCGCGCGGAGTCGACCCCAGAGAACCAGGATACCTGTACCATGTGCGGAAAGATGTGCTCAGTAAGAAACATGAACAAGGTTTTAAACGGAGAGCATGTGGACATTATGGAAGACACAAAGGAATGTCCTTCTGATAAATAAATCAGGTGAGCTGGTGAATGGTGCGGCTTAAAAGGCCGGAGGTCACCTGCGCTTTCACTTTAAAGGAGAAAAGATGATCCAATTAAACAAAAATTTTGTCGATATTTTTGAGAACACCCAGATAAAGCCACAACTGGTTCATAATATCACCAATTATGTCACAGTCAATGACTGTGCAAATATACTTTTGGCCATAGGGTCATCCCCGATCATGGCAGATGATATTGAAGAGGTAGAGGAGATTACCACCATTTGCAGCGCTTTAGTACTCAATATCGGGACACTGAACAGCAGGACAGTAGAATCGATGGTTGCTGCGGGGAAAAAAGCCAATGAACTGGGGCATCCCGTGGTACTGGATCCTGTGGGGGCCGGCGCTTCAAAGCTCAGAACAGAAACAACTCACCAGTTATTGAAAGAAGTGAAGTTTGCTGTTATCCGTGGCAATAGCTCTGAGATTAAGACAGTTTATGCTGGAGCGGGGACCACAAAGGGGGTCGATGCCGATGTTAATGATGCAGTGACTGAGGAGACATTGGACGTTACCGTCGCTTTAGCTAAGGAGCTGGCGGAAAGAACAGGCGCGATCATTGCGGTCACAGGGGCAATGGATCTTATTGCAGATGCCGAGAAAGCTTATATGGTCAAAAACGGACATCGCGATATGTCTAAGATTACCGGTACGGGCTGCATGCTCAGCGCAATGACGGCAGCCTACGTGGCGGCCAATCCGGAGAAAGCCTTGGAAGCGGTGGTCTGCGCGGTGGCCAGCATGGGAATTGCCGGTGAGCTGGCTTCGCGTCAGGTTAAAAATAATCAGTTGGGGACAGGAAGCCTGAGAACTTTTATCATTGATAATATCAGCACGATGACAGGAAATACCATTGAAACTTATGCAAAAATTACCTTGATTCCATGAGGTGAAAAAGCTAAAATAATGTTATAAAATATTTCAATCGGGTATAAAATAAACAGGAAAAGTGAAAGTTGAAATTTGACTGTCAAATTAGGAGAATTATGAAAAACAATGTGAAAAAAGAAGATATGCTGCTCTATATCGTCACAGATCGTTCCTGGCTTGGCGAAAGTACCCTTGAGGAGGAGGTTCGTGCTGCGATAGATGGCGGTGCTACCTTTCTTCAGATCAGGGAAAAGGACATGGCGCATCAGGATTTTCTACGCGAAGCGCGGAGCTTGAAGGGCCTGGCAAGGGCAGCAGGGATTCCCTATGTCATCAATGATGAGGTGGAAATCGCTTTAGAGGTGGACGCAGACGGAGTACACATTGGCCAAAGCGATGGCGCTGTTGCGGAAACCCGTAAAAAGATCGGCCCAGATAAAATTTTAGGAGTGTCTGCACAAACACTGGAACAGGCTCTGGCAGCAGAGAAGGACGGCGCGGATTATCTTGGTGTGGGGGCAGTTTTCTCAACTTCTACGAAGACAGATGCCAAAGCGGTTTCTTTTGAGACGCTTAGGAACATCTGCAGCCGTGTGAAAATCCCCGTGGTTGCCATTGGTGGTATCAGTGAAGAAAATCTGTTAGAGCTCTCTGGCTCAAAGGTTGACGGCGTCGCGGTTATCTCTGCGGTGTTTGCTCAGCCAGATACACGGGCGGCGGCACAGAAAATTCGAAAATTATCTGAAAAGATGGTGAAATCAAATGATTAAGGCATTGACAATTGCAGGCTCCGATTGCAGCGGAGGTGCAGGTATACAGGCAGATCTCAAAACTTTTACGGTTTACGGTATTTATGGTATGAGCGTCATTACGGCCATAACAGCGCAGAATACAACCGGTGTATTCGCTGTAGAAAATATTTCTGAAAAGATGGTGGAAGCCCAGATGGATGCAGTCTTTACAGACATTGTGCCAGATGCGGTGAAAATAGGTATGGTTTCTTCAGAAGCAATTATCCATGCCATTGCGAAAAAGCTAAAGGAATATGCCCCCAAGAATATTGTGCTGGACCCGGTTATGGTTGCCACGAGTGGTGATGCGCTTTTTGACAGGACAGCCCAGTCAGTTTTAATTAACGAACTGATGCCATTGGCGGATTTGATCACGCCAAACATTTCGGAAGCTGAGATTTTGTCAGGTATTCCCATTAAATCCAAAAATGATATGATCCGCGCTGCCCGTGATATTGCAGGCTACTATAAGGGTGCAATATTGGTAAAAGGCGGACATTTAGAGGACCGGGCAGACGATTTGTTTTATTATGAGGGTTTTGGCTACTGGCTTCCTGAAGAAAAGGTGGACAATCCCAATACGCATGGTACCGGCTGTACGCTGTCCTCTGCGATTGCCGCAAATCTGGCACAGGGCGTTGCTATGATGGATGCTGTTAAAAATGCGAAAGCCTATGTGTATGGCGCAATATTGGATGGCCTTGATCTTGGAAAGGGAAACGGACCGCTGAATCATTTGTATCAATTGAAAAACTAACTTCACTTAACCCCCTCAGGGGGTTTTCTTAATTTGCTTGTAAAATTACATAAAAGGTGCTATACTGAAAATAACCCCCTATAGGGGTTATGGAGGTGCACCATGTTTCATTTGAAAATGGACAGAAATGACCTGAAGGTTATTGGCGTGTTGGCGTTGCCGGTAATGGTGGAGACTATTCTGCAGACACTTTTAGGGACAGTCGATACCTTTTTTGCAGGACAGATCTCAGATGATGCCATTGCAGCAGTTGGCGTAACGAACCTGATTGTCAACATCTTTATTGCTTTTTTTACAGCCGTCAGTGTTGGCACATTGGCAGTTATCGGCAGATATGTTGGCCGTAGTGATGCTGAAAGGGGGAACAGGGCACTTCAGCAATCTTTTTTGCTCAGTCTTTTTATTGGTATTAGTGTGGGGGTGCTGAACTTATTGTTTTACAGGCCAATTCTTGAAATTTCTGGTGCCAGTGAGGGCGTTTTGGTTTATGCCATACCATATTACATAGTCGTGGTCGTTCCCATTGTATTTTTATGTCTTTCGCTGGTTTTATCCAGCTGTCTGAGGGCGACTAAAGACAATGTTACGCCAATGGTCTCTACAGGGATCGCCAATGTACTGAACATTCTTTTAAATGTTCTTTTTATAAAGCTTGGACTTGGCATTATGGGACTGGCTCTCGCGACAACATTATCACGTGTTTTTGGCGTCAGTATGCTGTTTATCCGGCTGAAAAAGGGAAATGGCTTTTTGAAGCTGACGCTCAGGGGATGGGGCGTTGATGGGGAAATGATCCGGTCGATTTTGCGTATTGGCGTCCCTGCCGGCGGGGAAAAGCTTATTATGCGTGCAGGCCAGCTGGTATATGGCGCCATGATTTTATCCATCGGGTCACACGCCTATGTGGCTCATAACATTGCAGGAACCATTGAAAACTTTACTTATATCCCTTCCATGGGGTTTGGTGTGGCAGCGGCAACGCTGGTGGGCATTGGCCTGGGAGAGAACAATCCCGAGAAGGCACGTCTTCTGGCACTGGCCGCAAACGCGCTCTCAACAATCTTTATGGTTTCAATGGGGATTGTAATTTTTATTTTTGCGCCGTTCTTTGCGGCGGCTTTCAGTTCAACCCTGGAGGTGCAGGTGCTTACCGTGACAGTTCTGCGGATGATTGCGCTTTTTCAGCCCTGCAGCGCGCTCACCCAAGTTATCGAGAGTGCTCTGCAGGGGGCTGGCGATACGCGGTATCCCATGTTTTTAACGCTGTTTGGTATCTGGGGGATAAGGGTCTGTATTGGTTATTTTTGGGGTGCTATCTGCGGCTTTGGTCTGATAGGGGTATGGACAGCCTATATTATTGATATCTCAGTGCGGGGCTTTTTACTGCTTCGGCGTTTTAATGGTGGCAAATGGCAGATGGTTACTATATAATACAGATAAAAGAATAAGGTGAACAGGAGAAATAAAATGGCAGCTAAGCATGAACATGAGCATGAAAACCGCAGGGCGGTTATCAACCGGATGTCACGGGCCATCGGCCATATGGAGTCTGTAAAAAGGATGGTGGAGGAAGGAAGAGATTGCAGTGAAATTCTGATACAGGTATCTGCAGTGAAATCTGCAATCAATAATATTGGTACGTTGATCTTAAAAGATCATATCAGCCATTGTGTCGTTGACGCTGTGGAGGAAAATGATCTGGAGGTTCTGGAGGAATTAAATGACGCCATCGACAAGTTTATAAAATAATAATATTTAAAGGATTTTGTGATATTCTAAAAAATGAAGACCTTCTGTTATGTTCTTTTGGTTTACGGACACAGGCGTTTAGCCAGAAAGTGGGTCTTCATTTTTCATGTCAAAGTTTTAAAAACAGGGGATAAAGAGGTGAAAGCAGTATGCGAGAGTCTATAAAAGCCCTGAAAATTAAAGAGCATTTCATCAAAGCCTTTCCGCCTGCGCTGATTCTTCTGTCTATTTTCTTTTCCAATCAGTTTTTTTTCGGTGCGGTTAACGCCATGCTGGCGTCACCGGTAACTGTTCTTTTCCTCAGAACGCGTGATGAGAATGGGGTGGAGTGGCATATCCTGAGAGCCCTGGGCATTAACATTCTCCTGGCCTTTTGCGCCTTTGCAGCAGGGCTTAACCTTGCGATGACGCTTATCATTAATTTAGCGGTTCCGTTTTTACTCGTTTATTTTATGACGGATGAGTATACACCAGGCAGCTATTTTCCTTTTGGCATGAGCTTTGTTTTTATGCAGTTGATCCCCATTCAGCTGACCGATATTCCCATGCGTCTTCTGGCGCTGGTCTACTCTTTTCTTCTGGTCTATATTGGTTTGAGGATATGGAAGTACTTTAAGCCAGTACCAGCTATTCATGATATTTCAAAAGATGCTTTTATTAAGATCACAGAGTCTTTTTCGGCTCTGGTTCGGGGCAACCATAAAGAAGCTCAGGAAGCACAGCGCGTACTTTTAAACATCAACCAGAACCTGTGCCGCCGGATTTATAAAACAAGGCGGTTTCGTTATTTTACAACCATAGAAGGCGCCTGCTATTTTCGTCTGGTGATGATTTTTCAGCGGATGGAAAATTTGATACTGACATTTTTCAGAAAGCCAGAGCTGATGACTGACGCCAACAGGCTTTATCTTGAAAATCTTATAAAGGTTCTGGAGCACCTGAACAGGGTTTTTGACAGCCGTGAATACAACGAAGTTATCCACGAGTTAATTGATTTTTCGGACCACTGTTTTATGGATCAGGCGGATATTAATGACAGTATGCTGCTGGATATTAATCTTTTGATCAACGCTCTGGAGGGCATTTCGGAAACAGCCGGAAAGGGTATTTACAGGGAATGGGTGGTGCCAAGAAAATCGAGAATGTTGTGGCGTCTCTATGCCCATCTTTCAAGATCGTCTTTTAAATTTCGTTTTGGCGTCAGGCTATCATTGGTTTTGACGTTTACGTTTTTAGTATCCAGGCTTTTACCGGTAACACATGGATACTGGCTGCCATTGGCTGCCTATTTACTCACACGCCCTTTTTATGATGAAAGTGTGAGCAAAAGCCTGGACCGAATAAAAGGAACCGTTATTGGGCTGATAGCCGCTTTTTTTCTCTTTTCGATTTTTACCACATATCCTGAACATATGGTTTTGGCGGTCATTGCCGCTTTCTGCATTTACGCGGCGGATGATTATTCAACTCTTGTGGTTTTTGCCACCTGCTTTGCCCTTTCGCAGACAACATTATCCATGCAGTCTACTTACGCTTTGGAACTGCGGCTGCTTTTTACCACGGGTGCGGTACTTGTGTCCATACTCGCCAGTAAATTTATATTGCCCATGCGGTATTATGACCAGTTTAAAATAGACATGGATCGCCTGGTCCTGCTGGACCGGGCGATGGTTAGATGTATAGAGGCGCTGCTGGATGGAAAGCCGCACCGAGACATCGTTCGAGAAATTATCCTTAAATCCTATCTTATCAGCGACCAGATTGAGATGAATTATCAGGCGTCGGACTTTGGTTCTTGTGGTCAGCTTGTGGAAGAATTTTTATCGGAGAATCGTCAGATGATGACGGCTTTGATTGATGTCTATTATCTGATTGCGCTGCAAGGAGTTGAAATAAAGGAAGAACAGCTTGTCATGGAAGCCGTTGAACGGTTGGGAATCTGGTTTGAAAAGATACAGCAGTGTCTAAAAAGAGAGGATACGTCCAGTCAGGAACCGGAAGATATAATTGTAAAACCAGAGGGAAGCTACATTTTGCGTTTGTTGAGTGCTGGACAGGCAGAAGCTAAGGCTTTTCTGGCCTTTGTCGAAAAAAATATCAGTAGCTTTTAAAACACCGGACCCCTGTAGAGAGTCCGGTGTTTTAATTTCTACATACCATTGGATGACGGAATTTGAGGCAGAGCATGGTGATGTCATCATGCTGCTCAGCATCCTGTGTGAATTCGGACAGAAAATCGCGAATTTGATGAAGAATATACTCTGAAGAGTGATCATCATAATGGGGAAGCTCATTCAGCGCTTTTTTTAAACGGTATTCCTGAAAAAAGGCGCCGCTTTTATCCACAGCTTCGGTGACGCCGTCCGTATATAAAAAAAGTGTGTCGCCAGGATTAAGCTTAAGTGTTTGGCGTTTGTAATGCACATCGGGAAGAATGGACATGACAAAACCCGAATCCATATTAAGAGGCTCAAACTTTTCATTTCGACGCCTTAAAAGGGGGGGATTGTGCCCTGCATTGACAAAGGACAGAATCCCGGTTTTCAGATTTAGTATACCAAGGAAGGTGGTCAGGAAAACACCTTCGGCTGTGTTTTTATATAAATGATGGTTGGCTCTTGTGAAGATTTCATCAACATCCAGACCAGTTAGCACCTGGTCGATAATATGCTCCTTTGAGCTCATCATGAAAAGAGCGGCAGGGACGCCCTTGCCAGATACATCTGCGATGATAAAAACGAGCTTGTCATCATCCATTAAAAAGAAATCATAAAAGTCGCCGCCGATTTCCTTGGCTGGAGTCATGCGGCCGCTGATGCTGAATTCTGTCCGGTCCGGGAAGGTTGGAAAGGGATCGGGCAGCATGGCCGTTTGGATTTGCTGAGCGATGTTTAATTCGGTAGAGGTTCTTTCCTTTTCGGCCGCCAGACGTTCTTTTTCTGCGATATTATCCCAGAGCTTGTGCATGGTGTCATTGATTTTATCAATCATCTCATTAAAGGCCGTGGCGAGAACCTCAAGCTCATCACCTGTGTGGATATCCAGCTTTTTATTCCAGCTTTTCCCATCCATCTGTTTAATGTCTTCTGTCATGATCAGCAAAGGGTTTAAAAGCTTTTGACTGATGGCGTTGGAAATGCCGAAACCGATCAGATTGATGGCGACCAGCGGTATAATGGACAAGTCATAAATAATCAGAGCAAAGGTGTGGTTGTCAGTGTTGAGCAGGTTCATGCTGTACAGGATACCGATGGTCGCTGCAAAAACCGCCATTACAGAGATCAGGGAAAAATAATACACCAAAAGTGTAATTTTGATCTCAAAATTCAGCTCGATCTTTTTCAAAAACATCAGTACTATTGGAAAAAGCAGTGTGCAGACAAGCGTATTTGAGACAACGATGGGCAGTCCCAGACCAATGAATTTTTGCAGGGCATCGACTCCTGGTTCTACGACCCGCGTCAGCAGGGCATAGGCTGCGGGGACAATGTTGACCAGCAGAATATATAAAAAAAAGATGGTAAAGGACCGGTTGGTCCGGATTTTGTCCTCGTTTTTAGGGAAAAAGCCCATGATTAAGCCGTACAGGCCATTGGCGATGCTCCAGTTCAGCAAAAACTCAATGCCGTAACCGGTAACCATGTCACTCATGGCGTTGCCGAGAAAGCCGACAGTAAAACCATAAAAAGGCCCCAGAAGATAACCTGAAAGTAAGGGAAGAATGAGCTGCGGCCGGATGGATACATAAGGCACTTCGACCAGGCTGAAATCTGCCAGAAGAATGTTCAGCGCCGCGTAGACAAAGGCCATGATCAGGGCAATCATTATTTTAAAAGGGATGGAAAGCTCCCTGTTTGTGTTGTCCATATAAAATCTCCTTGATGAAGGTTGCACCCATTATAACATAGATTATCTAAAACGCAACAATCCGAAGGACGATCGTGTTATCTGTCCTTCGGAGCTTGTGTAATCAGCTGGTTTAGAAACATTTTTGATGGTTTTCCCGGCGGTGGCAGTCGCCCTTTTCTTCACACTGATAACAGATTTCGTTGGGGGTGAATACATCATCTTCATAGGCCTTTATGTTTTCAATGGTCGTAGCCGCAATCTGATGCAGCGCTTCTGTTGTTAAAAAGGCCTGATGGCTGGTCAGTAAAACGTTGGGGAAGGTGATAATCCTTGCGAGATCGCGGTCATCCATGATTTTATCAGACCAGTCTTCAAAGAAGTAACTGTCCTCTTCCTCATAGACGTCCATGCCGACTCCGCCAATTTTATGGGCGTTAATCCCTTTAATCAAGGCCTGAGTATCAATCAGCGCCCCGCGTGAGGTGTTGATTAAAATAACGCCATCCTTCATCATGCTAATGGTCTGGTCATTGATGATATGCCGTGTTTCTTCTGTCAGGGGGCAGTGGAGTGAGATGATATCGGATTTTTCCATCAGCTCTTCCAGTGGTACATACTGAATGTCCAGTTTGGAATTCGGGAAAACATCGTAAGCGATGACGTTCATATGGAAGCCCTTTAAAATATCAATCATCATTTGACCAATGCGCCCAGTACCAATGACACCGGCAGTTTTGCCGTAGAGGTCCATGCCGGTCAGACCATCAATATTAAAATTGAAGTCACGGGTTCGGGCATAGGCTTTATGGGTTTTACGGTTAACGGCCAGCAGCAGCGAGGCAGCGTATTCTGCAACGGCGGCCGGGGAGTAGGCCGGCACTCTGAGAATCCGAATATGTTTTTCATAGGCTTCCTTCATGTCGACGTTATTATAGCCGGCGCTTCGCAGAAGAATGAGGTGTATGTTCATTTCTGACAGCCGGTCTACGATTTCTTTTGTGACCTTGTCGTTGACAAAGACACAGATAGCGTCAGCGCCCTGGGCATAATCCAGAGTATGAATGTCCAGGCGGTTTTCAATATAGCGCGGTTCGTGGCCTGTGTCTTTCAGAAGAGGGTCAAACCAGAGTTTATCGTAGGGTCTTGTATCATAAAAAGCAATTTTCATTTAAATGCCTTCTTTCTTTAGTTTTTATGTTTTTTCCGTTCAATCTGATAGAGCAGAAAAGGGAGGGCCAGTACGATTAAAAAGCTGATGATCAGAATCATATCGTACCGAATATAATTGGCAGGTGCCAGCTGGTCGGGCGGGAAAAAAGTCACCACAAAGGTGAAAATGGACATCAACAGCCCAACGCCGGCTATAATGGTTTTAACAAGGCGTCCGCCAGGTATCTGATATGCGCGTTTATATTCGGGATGCTTGTAGAGTAGAATAAAATAAGCGCCGAAGAATAAAAAGTAAGTGATCAGATAAATCACAACAGACAGTGAAATGGCGGTTAAAAACGAAAGGTTGTTTCCGCCGCCGCCAAAGGTCAGGACAGCAGCCCAGATTGTTACGATGATCCCCTGACCTAAAATCAGGTTTGTGGGAATGCCGCGGCTGTTGGTCTTTTTAAAAATTTTTGGCAGCAGGTTATCCTTGGCCGCCACATAAAGGCCACGTGACGGGCCAACCACCCACGAACTGACCTCGGCCATAACGCCAATGGCGATCATTGCGCCGAGAATACGGACCATCCAGAGTAGATTTGGATTAAAGTAGCGGAACAGATTTTCAAAAGTCTGCACAACTCCAGAACTGTAGCTCAGGTTCTGGGCAGGAACAACCATCGCGACAGAAATGCCGCCTACGGTGTTTAAAATAATGGCCAGTACGACCAGGATAATCATGGTCAGCGGGTAATTCCGGCTCGGGTTTTTTAACTGGTTGACATGAGTGGCTGAAACCTCAATGCCCATAAAGGACAGAATAAATGAAGCGAAGATCACCAGATCATCCACATCCTTAAAATCAGGGATCAGAGTATGTACATTCATTTCCAGGTGTATGGGTCCGCCAGAGGAAACATAAGCACCGGTTAATCCAAAAAGCAGCAGCACTGGAAAGAGGATACCAGCGATAAAGCCGACTTTTGAGATCATGGCAGTGTATTTTGTGCCGCCGAGCTGTGATAGGCTCAGGGCCCAGAAAACCACCAGAACACCAATGAATTTAATGAAAGGATTTTGTTCCAAAGCAGGTATGTTAAAGACATAGGAGAATGAGCCAAGGATAAAGTAAATCATTGATATGAATCCGATGGTAATCTGGAACCACTGAAAAAATATGGCTGCAAAGCCAAAGCGTCCACCAATGGTCTTTCCGACCCAGGTAAACACGCCGCCTTCCTCCCAGCCTTCAACAGTGGCCATTTCTGCTGCGCATAGCGAGACGGGTATGAACCATAAAAAGCCGCCCGCAACCAGAAAAAAAGCCAGTGAGAAGCCTGAGGAGGCAAAGGTCGCGTATTTATCCGCTGTCATAACCATTGAAGCTGTCATTGCGAAAAAACTGAAAAGCGTCAGTTTTGAAGTTTTTGATGTATTGTTAAGTAGTTGATTTTTCATTTTAAACAGATACCATTCCTTATCTTTTGGAGTGCTAATAGTTAAATACCCAGATGGAAAGCGAGTTAACGGGTAAAGAAAATAAGTCGATTGGTAAAAAGGAAAGTTTTGGCTTAAATGGTTAACGTTTTATCGTGTCGGCTAAAAAGTGAAACAAAGGCTTAGAAGCGTCATGAAGTC
>CAUEUD010000063.1 GCA_959020865.1 Eubacterium limosum
CGGCTGTCGGGACAACGACCTGTTTACCTTATATCAACAGTATGGAAAGGGGCCTTCTTAGAATACAGGCCAAAGAGCACCAGCGGGCCAAAGGCCGCGCCAAAGCCACCCCACGCGTAGGAGACCAGCCCCATAACCGTGGAGTTTGGCACCAGGGCCATGAACAGGGCGATGACTGCGATGATGATTACCGACAGCCGTCCCAGATTCACACTCTGCTTTTCTGTCAGCTCCTTTTTAAAGAAAATGCGGGCCAGGTCCTCGGTGAGGGCCGAGGAGGAAACCAGCAGCTGTGAATCAATGGTGGACATAATGGCTGCCATGATCGCCGCCAGGAAAATCCCCCCGATCCACGGTGGGAAGAATTTGCGGATCATGAGCATAAACACGGTTTCCTGGGCGCCGTCTGTCAGGCCAGGGAACAGCGGAATGGACAACAGCGCCACAAAAATCGCGCCGGTCAGGGCGATGATGACCCATACAATGGCAATGGTCATGGATTTTGGCAGCTCCTTGATGCTTTTAATCCCCATAAAGCGGACCAGGATATGAGGCTGGCCAAAATACCCCAGACCCCAGGACGCAGCGGAAATAATGGCCATGACCGAGATTCCCCCGCCCAGCAGGTTCATGCTCAGGCCCTGGGCCGCCATGGCGTCCAGGGTGGGCTGCATGCTGCCAAGGTGGCTCATGGCCAGAATCGGCACCACCACAATGGCAATGATCATCAGAATCCCCTGGATCAGGTCGGTCCAGCACACAGCCAGGAACCCGCCGAGGAAGGTGTAGGCCACAATAACCAGCGCGCCGATCAATACCGCGGTGGTGTAGTCAATGCCGAACATCATCTGGAACAGCTTGCCGGAGGCCACCATACCGGAGGATGAATAAATGGTAAAGAAGATTAAAATGATCAGTGCAGAAATCACACGAATCGCTCCGGTCGGGTCTTTAAACCGTCTTTCAAAAAAGGTGGACAGGGTCAGGGAATCGGTCTTTTCCGTGTAGGTCCGCAGGCGCGCGGCCACGAACTTCCAGTTCAAAATTGTCCCCACACACAGGCCAATGCCGATCCATACCTCAGGCATACCGCCCAGGTAAATGGCGCCGGGCAATCCCATCAGCAGCCAGCCGCTCATGTCGCTGGCCTGTGCAGAAAAGGCGGTAACCCAGCTGCCCAGACCGCGGTCTCCCAAAAGGAACCCTTCAATACTCGAGGTCTTTTTGTAGAAATAGAGTCCTATGCCAACCAGCATGATGAGATAGATCACAAAAATAATAAATTCAGGATTTAATATCGTACTCATAACTCCTCGCTTCCTTAAAAAAATATTAATGTACTTATTTTATTAGAAAACTTGATTAAAGTAAAGCAATTTTGCATATTCTTTCATTTTTATGCATAAGTCCTCAAAAATAAAAGCCGGAGAAACTTACCTTTCTCCGGCTTTTAAAGGGATCAGCCTATACCGCCATAGACCAGACCGAGTATAAATACAACCACTGCCAGCGGCACATAAACATACTTGGCAAGGGGGCCGAAATAAGCGCCCAGGGGCTTTTCTCTTCCCAGCTCCAGCTCCTGCTTGATGTCCTTGTAGCCCAGAACATAGTAAATGGACACCGCGCCCAGCACTGCGCCGAAGGGCACGACAATAATGGTAATAAAATCCATCCAGGAGCCAACATTCGGCTCTGCCTCAAGGAAAATCCCGACGAGCAGCGCCACACCCGCACAGATGGCAACCGCGGCCTTGCGCGGCAGCTTGAAGCGGGTCTGGAGCGATTCGCTCACTGCCTCAAACATATTGATGAGGCTGGTAATGCCCGCAAAGGCCACCGACAGGAAAAACACCGCCGCGAAGAGCTGACCGAAAGGCATCTGCTTAAAGATGTTGGGCAGCGTGATAAAGATAAGCGGCGGGCCCGCGTTGGGCTCAATGCCAAAGGCAAAAACAGCGGGCATAATAGCCAGCGCTGCCAGCATGGCCGCCAGGGTGTCGAACATGGCCGTCCGCATGGAGGCCTTGGGGATATCCTCGGATTTGTTCAGGTAGGTACCGTAGACGATCATGCCTGAGCCTGTAATGGACAGCGAGAAAAACGCCTGGCCCATGGCCATAACCCAGGTATCTACCTTCAGCAGATCACTCCACTCCGGCATAAACAGAAATTTATAGCCCTCGACCGCACCCGGAAGAAAGGCCACGCGGATGGCCAGGATGGCAAAGAGAATAAAGAAAGACGGCATTAAAACCTTGTTGATCTTCTCGATCCCCTTAGTTGCCCCGAACATGAGAATACCTGCTGCGATGACAATGACCAGCACGTGCCACGGCACACTGCCAAAATTGCCTGTCGCCTGGCTGAAGTAAACCGCCGCGTCTGTGTTGAGGATGGCGCCGGTGACCGAACCGGCCAGGGCGCGGATGATCCACCCCACGATAATGGCATAGCCGATGGCAATCCCAAGAGATCCCAGCAGCGGAATCCAGCCCAGAATGTACCCCAGCTTCCCTTTTCCGATTTTATTAAAACAATACTCATAGGCTCCCAGGGTTCCGGTTTTGGCGCGACGGCCGATGGCGAACTCTGCTGAGAGGCCCACCAGGCCGAAAATAACAATAAATAAAATATAAGGCACTAAAAATGCGCCGCCCCCGTACTGCCCTACCCGGTAGGGAAACATCCAGATATTGCCGAGCCCAACGGCGGAGCCGACACAGGCCAGCACAAACCCAAGGCTGTTGGTAAAGCCGCCGTTCTGATGGGTATGCCTGCTCTCGGACATCTGATTTTCGTTTTTTTCCATAATTCCTCCTTTAACTTCCAATTTCTTTATCTTACCATAATCCTCCTGTTCTGCCAATGGTGTTTTAACATCGGACAGACACAGCCGCACAAAAAAGATCGGCACAATTTTGCGCCGATCTCAGAGGGTAGACAAATGCTGTCATGAACAGGCAGAGCGTTAAAAAGAGGACGGTGAATTGAGAATGGAGAATTGAAAATGGAAAATGATTGAACCCTTTTTCTGCCGAAAAAGCGATTGAAACAGTGGCCTTTGGCCGCATCCATTCAAATCTGCCTGCGGCAGATTTGCACCTGAACTTTCAACTTTCCACTTTCAACTGAGCAAGCCTCTTTTTAACGCTTCACCTCATCATGATACCATTTATCTACAACAGAGATCGGCACAATTTTGCGCCGATCTCTGTTCGTGTTTTTATTTGTTGGGAAGGCGTTTTTCCAGCGCTTCGGTCAGCTCCTCGTAGCCTGGCTTGTGCAGCAGAGCAAACATATTTTTCTTGTAAGCTTCGACACCCGGCTGGTTAAAGGGATTAACGCCCAGGAGGTAGCCGCCCAGGCCGCAGGCCTTTTCAAAGAAGTAGACCAGCTTGCCGATATGGAAAGCGTCCAGCTTGGACAGGTAGATGATGCCGTTTGGCACATCGCCGTCGACATGCGCCAGCAGCGTGCCCAAAAATGCCTTTTCATTGACGTCCTGCATGGTGCGGTTTTCGAGGTAGTTCAGGCCGTCCAGGTCTGCTTCCTCATGCCCCACCATCATATCGCCGTCCAGCTCGTCCACTGCCAGAATGGTTTCAAAAATATTTTTATGGCCGTCCTGGATAATCTGCCCCACAGAGTGCAGGTCGGTCGAGAAATGGACAGACGCCGGGAACAGGCCCTTGCCATCCTTGCCATCGCTCTCGCCGTAAAGCTGTTTCCACCACTCGGAGAAGTAGCGCAGGGAGGGCTCGTAATCCACCAGGATCTCAATGGCCTTGCCGCGGTTGTACAGGCAGCTTCTGTAAAGGGTGTACTGGTAGCAGGCGTTATCGGCAAGAGAATCCACGCCGTATTCTTCATAGCCGGATTTGGCACCGTCCATGAAAGCGTCGATATCAATCCCCGCGACAGCGATGGGCAGCAGGCCGACAGCGCTGTAAACCGAGTAACGGCCGCCCACATCGTCCGGAATCACAAAGGTTTCATAGCCCTCCTGGTCGGCCAGGAACTTAAGGGCGCCCCTCTCCTTGTCTGTGGTGGCAAAGATACGGTCCTTGGCGCCGTCCTTCCCGTATTTCTTTTCCAGCATTTCCTTAAAGAAACGGAAAGCGATGGCCGGCTCGGTCGTGGTGCCGGATTTAGAGATAACATTGACACAGATATCCTGATCCTTGACCAGGTCGATGAGGTCTTTCATATATTTGCCGCTGATGTTTTCACCGGCGAAATAAATCTTAGGAGCTTTTCGGTCTGTTTCTTCATTGAAAAAAGTACTCGTAAGCGCGGTAATAACAGCCTTAGAGCCCAGGTAGGAGCCGCCGATGCCAATGACGATAAACGCATCGCAGGAGCCCTTGATTTTTTCAGCCGCTTTTTTGATACGGGCATACTCTTCCTTATCATAAGCCACCGGGTAATCATACCAGCCTAAAAAATCACTGCCGGCGCCTGTTTTTTCCTTTAACATTTTGTCCGCCAGGCTGATCTGTGCCGCCTTGTTGTCAAATTCTTCCTGAGACAGTCCCGCATAGGAATAATCAAATCGAATACTCATATTTTATCCTCCTGATAAATAATTAATTTAAACATCGGTTTTCACTATTTGTACGGTTACCTTATAATTGTAATATAAGCGGCGAAAAGATCAAGCAAAATCACCGAATTTACAATTATTTATTTTAGCACAAGATAGTAATCGTTTTACATGCCTATTATAGCATAAATTTCACCGGATTTAAAAGCCTTTCTTTAAAAAATATACCCGCCAGACTGTTTTTTATTGACCGCCCGGCGGGTAAATGTGTATTCGCTTAATTTTTAACCCGCGCACCGCTTGGGAATCACATACTGCTTGTCCTGATAGGCCGCGAATTCCACACGGACATCAAAAATATGCTCCAGACTTTCTGTGTTCAGAATTTCGTCGGGATGCCCGGTGGCGTGGATGTTCCCGTCCTTCATGAGCACCACCTGGTCAGCGAAGGTGACCGCGGTGTTGACGTCATGGATAACCGCCATAATCGTCATTCCCTTATCCTGGCAGAGGCCCCGGACAATCTCCATGGTTTCCAGCTGGTACCGCAAATCCAGGTTGCTGGTGGGTTCGTCCAGAAGCATGACCACAGGCTCCTGAGCCAGGGCGCGGGCGATAAAAACCCGCTGCCGCTCGCCGCCGCTCAGCTGGTTTAAAAGCTTGGTGCTGTAATCGCTGAGCGACATTTTCTCAAGAACGGACCGTACAATCTCATAATCGGCGTCCCTCATCTTACCCTTCATATGGGGCACACGCCCGGACAGCACCATCTCAAAAACATTCAGGCCGCTGTCCTCCACCTCGGTGCTCTGGGGCACATAGCCGATGAGCTTGGATTTTTCCTTTTGCGGCAGCCTCAGAAGGTCGGTGCTATCCAGGTATATCTCCCCTTTTTCGGGCTTCAGGATCCCGTTGACACACTTGATCAGCGTGCTTTTACCGGCCCCGTTTGCCCCCAGCAGCACGCACAGCCTTCCCGGCGCCACCTCGATGTTAACGCCTTTTAAAATACAGGTTTTTCGATAGCCAAAGCTTAAATTTCTGATTGTAATTTTCATCAGACCAACCGCTCTTTCTGTTCTTTTACAATTAAATAGATAAACACCGGTACCCCGATAAAGGAGACCACAATGCCCACCGGGATGATCACCGGTGAGACGACCACACGGCCCACTGTATCCGCGGCGATGAGCAGAATCGCGCCCGAGAGGGCGGTGAGCGGTATGAGTGCCCGGTAGTCGCCGCCGATCAGAAGCCTGGCGATATGCGGCGCCACCAGCCCCACAAAACCGATAACGCCTGTAAAGCTGACAATGGCCGATGAAATGAGCGTGACCGCAATGCCCGAAAGCAGCCGCAGCCGCATGACATTGACGCCCAGGGCCACCGCGCTTTCATCCCCGGTGGATAAAAGGTTGTAATGCCAGGCAAAACGGACGATAAACGGAAAAGTCAGGAGCAGAATAACACTGACCACGAGGATCTGCTCCCAGGTGATCTCCGAAAGGCTGCCGAAGGTCCAGTGGACAATGGCGGAGAGCTGCTGCTCGTTGGCCACATACTGCATGCTGGCATTCAGGGCTGAAAAGAAATAGTTGAGGGCAATGCCGATCAGGATGATCGTCGTTTTTCCCATGCCCTTGGCCGAGGCGATGCCGTACACCATGGCGGCACAGATAAAGGCCAGCACAAAGGCCATCATGACAGTGCCCACCTGATTGCTGCCAAAGGGCGTAAAGCCAAAAATAATGGCCAGCGAAGCCCCGAAGGCCGCGGCGTTTGAAAGCCCGGTGGTAAAGGGGCTGGCCATTTTATTGCCGGTGATGGCCTGCATGACCAGGCCGCTGATGCCCAGGCCGATGCCGGAAACCAGCGCCATGGTAATGCGCGGCAGGCGCAGCTGCATGAGCACAGTGAGCTCGGTCTGGTTCAGCGCCGCCGCGCCCATAAAGCGGCCGCCGGGCAGCAGGGTCGCGAACACCCGCCCTACGGTCACATTGGCAACGCCGACAAAGCAGCTGGAAAAAGCAACAATGATCAAAAGGATCACTGCTGCCAGCATCAACGCCGCTCTTTTTTTATGATAGGCTTTTAATGTCTGCTGCTTTTCCATCACTATTGATGCTTAACCTGGAAAACATGCCCTTCTATCGGATCAACCCCCTGGATTTCCATCCATTCGTCAAAGATCGCGTCGGGGTCAACATCCTTCATCTGCTCAGGGTATAACCATTTCGCGGTATAAACCGTCCCGATCATTTTGCCCAGTCCGCCGGCGCAGAAGCCTGTTGTCACATAGAAATCGTCATTCTGGACCGCCTTTAGATCGGACCAGCCTGCGCGGCTCAGCATTTCGGTGGAGATGGTGCTGTAGTCCTCCGCTGTGGGCGGCGTGTAGACGCCGGTATTTTTGAGGGCCGGGCCAGATGAAGTCTTGATGATAAGGTCCGGGTCCTCTAACAGAATCTTTTCCGGGTCAATGGTCTTGCCCGTAATGGTGGGATCGCCAAAAATATTGACAGCCCCGGCGTTTAAAAGCATGCTGTTCCAGCCGTCATTGCTAGTTCCCGGTATGCAGGTGGTATTCGGGTCGCCGTATTCCCAGTACACTTTTTTGGTCCCCTTGACGTCCTTGATTTTTTCGGCCACCATATCCATGTTATCCTGGTAGAACTTCGTCAGCTTCTCGGCTTCCTTTTCCTTGCCGAACAGCTTGCCCAGAATCTCGATTTCCTTTGGCAGCTCGGCATTGTTATAGCCGGATACCACGACAACCTGAATGCCGAAGGGCTCCAGCTTTTTAATGTCCTCTTCCCATGTACCATTGTCCGGGGTGATGAGCACCTGGGCGCCCAGCTCGGCAATCTTTTCATAATTCAGCTCGCTCTGTCCCTTGCCGATAACATTATCCGGGTCGAACTGGCTCCAGTATACGCGGTCCTGGGCTGTGTTCTTATCCACCGCCACTACCTTGTCGATGGCGCCGATCCCGCGGATCAGCTCAGAATTGTAGCGGTTGGCGACCACAACCTTTTCAAGGGGCTGGGGAATGGTTACCTCGCGCCCGGTATCATCCACCACGGTAATGCTTTTTGCCTCACTCGAATCCCCGCTCTGGCTGCACCCGGCAAAGACCGGAACCAGCAGAAGCAACGCGCACATCAGTGCAATCACTTTCTTCTTCATTTTTTCCTCCATTAAATTAAAAATTTATGTTAAATCCTTTTGGATGTCAACATCTCCCAGAAAACGCAGGCGTATCTAACTTTTCGGCAAATAAAAAAACCGATAAGCACTCTGCTCATCGGTCCCATTTTCCGAGATTTCATTTATTCAAACACGCCGCTGCATTCTCCCCCTGCACGTATTTCTTCTTTAAGGCAGGTCTCCTGGCTTACAGCTCGTCCGCGGCCCGCCTTCCCGGATTGCTCCAGTGGCTTTTCAGGCTTTGTCCCTGTTTACAGTGATGGGTTCGCACCGGACTTACACCGGTTTCCCTATTCTCTTATTGCTAAGCACCTCAAAGGTTATTCTGTTTTTATCATTATACCTGCTTCTATTATACTTGTCAATATCCAATCGGACGGATTTATTTTCTGACGATAAGGCTCCAGTGGCTGCTGTAATACTGCGGCTCCTCAGGGTTATAGACGCAGGATTCTCTCAGGCTGTCCTCAAGGTGCCAGGCTTTAAAAAAGCGTTTTATATCTGCCAGGTCCACATAGAGGTGCGGCACGCCCGTCTCCGTATCGCTTTTTTCTGAGAGCAGGGTGTTGGCGTCAACACGCCGGCTGCTGTCTGCCTGTTTGTAACCATAGGTATTCTTAGAGATGAGCGTGAGGAACAGCTCGCCCCCGGGCTTTAACACCCGGCGGATTTCCGCCAGGGCGGCCTGAAAGCCTGGAATATCGGTATGGTAGATAACATTGTAGGCCATAGCGCAGTCAAAGGTGTTGTCCTCAAAGGGCAGGGACAGCATGTCCGCCACGCAGGCAGTGAGCGGCACCTGCTCCTCCCCGGCCCATTTTTTTGTGTGCTCAATACCGTATTCGGACAGGTCTGCGGCAGTTACCTCAAAGCCTTTTTTAGCCATATAAACCGCGTGCCGCCCAAGGCCGCAGCCCAGATCCAGAAAATGCAGGAAGCCCTTTGCCTGCCAGCGTTCCGCGAGATAGGGGCTCTCCACGCAGGGGATGAGCCAGTAATCCGACTGGTTTTTTTCCCAGTTCCATGCTTTAGACTGCATTGATTTTCTCCTTTTTTACAACTGCAAGGCCTTCTGGTTCTCGGCAATGTCGCCGATAGCGTTTTGGTTTGCTTTTCTGTAATTCATGTCAATTCTTTCTTGAAATTCAATTGCTTTTTACCATAGATGTATCCACATGCTTCATAAAATGCGTGCGCTTTATTCCTGCTCTCTCCCGATACCAGACGTATGGCCACAGCGTTAGTTTCACAGGCCCATCTTTCGATCTCATCCAAAAGCATGCTTCCAATGCCTTGCTTTTGCCAGACGCTGTAAACCGCAATTCCCATTATATTTTTCATGGGCGGCGCATAGAGCAAATCATAGTCATTGGCGTGAACGTATCCAACCACCTCTTTATAAGCTACTGCCACAAGAATGCGGTTACTGCCATTATTGAGTAATTGGCACAGCTTTTTTTCTGTATCCTCTAAAAAAAAATCATAGCCCATCTCTGATTTGTTCAACTTACAGATGGCAGCTGCGTCTTTTATGCTGGCGGCTCTGATCTCTATTTGCATGTTTACCTCCAAGTACAGGTGATTAGAACTGTTGTTAAATATTATAGTATAATTTGACTGGAAGTTCAATAAAGCGCATGCTTCAGGTTCTCTGCATGTGAGCATTCTGCCGGCGGCTGACAAGCCAGACCAGCAAAAGCAGTGCCGTGTAAACAGGGAGCATCACCAGCAAAATGGTAAAAAAATCATGGATCGGCGAATGGGAGGTGCCCGCCAGCCCCATGACACAAAGCTGGCTTAAAAGATAGGAAACCGGCACCAGAAGGGCCTTAAGCATATTATTTCTGGCACATTTTCTGCCGCGGAGCAGCCATGCCGCAGCGCCACAGATCACTGTCAGGCCCATGGCCGCCGCACTGCACAAGAGCAGTCTGGGCTGGCGGATCACCACACCGCTTGGGTTCTGTGGCGTTCCTGCAATCAGCCGCTCCCCGCTTCCGTCAGTTTCGTAATAATAGACCGCGGCTACCTTCTGCCCTTCCGGGTTTAAAACCGTATTGCTGGTAACATTTTTGTTAACCGTACGTCCCCATACGCTGTCCCATGCCGCAATATGATAAACCATACCGGAGCCGTCATCTGCGGGCGAATCGCTGACGCCATAGCCGGTCGCCCCATTGCCAAAAGCTGCCAGCACAGTCCCGTCGCTATTTTGGGTAAGGGCAACGGTTTCCATTGAATAGGGAATATATACCGGCGACACCAGATATCCAATAACAATAACCGCTGTGCACAACGCTGCCAGCACAGACATCACAACAGTCTGGGCCTTTTTTCTTTGAAGCAGACGCTTCAGCCTCCGCAGAGGCTCGGCGTCAGTATCTGCCGGGAATTCTTCATGGGAGCGCATGGCGTCGAGCTGCTTTCGGCACGCATCACAGGTTTCCAGATGCTCCTCCACAAGCCTTCTGCTTTCTCCGCTGGCAAGGCCCTCGGTGTACAGAGGCAGAATATCCTGAACCACATCACAGGTTAACTTTGTCATTTCTGCTCCATCCTTTCTTTTATCTTTTTTCTGGAACGGTGATAAGTGACACAGGCCCAGTTCTAAGTTTTATTAAAAATCTTTCCGATCTGTCTGAAGCTGAGCTCCCCGAATACGCGCAGTGTAAAAACCTCCTTGTAGGGCTCAGGCAGACTGTGGATAATCTCATGAAGCTCCATCTGCCGCTCCGCCGAACAGACGGTATTTTCAACGTGCTGGCTGCCGGGCTGTTCTTCAAGCGCTTCAAGCCCTGTGGTTTCCCGGTTTTTCCTCAGATAGGAGAAATAGCAGTTTTTCGCGATCTGGCACAGCCACACCCGGACATCACAGGTTCCTTTAAAATGGTCAATGGCCTTCATGGCTTTTAAAAAAGCCTCAGACGCCAAATCCTCAGCCAGATGCTCATCGCCGGACAGGCCTTTCAAATACAGAAAAACATCTTTAAAATACCGGCGGTAAACCGTCTCAAATTCTGTCACTTTCTCACCTCCTTACCTATAAGACGCGCCAAAAGACCTAATCTTACAAAAATTAAAAAAGAATCTCAAAATAATGAGATTCTCTGCGGTCTTACTCAAAAACATCCTTTAGTGAGACACTCAGATCCTCAAACACTTTGGATTCCAGGGTGTCCTCTGCGGTAAATTCTGCGGCGGTTTCATGCTCAAAATAATGAACGGTGACAGCCCTTACCTTGGGGTTCACGATCCAGTATTCCCGGACACCGGCCAGCTGGTACTTATTGAGCTTGACGAAAAGATCGTTGCGGTAGGTAGCGGGGCTCAGGATTTCAATGGCAATGGCAGGCGGGCCCTCATAGCGCTGGTCGGTGAATTTATCCGGGTCGCACAGCACGCTGAGATCCGGCACCAGGATATCTTTATTCAGGCGGATTTCCAGTTCGCTGTACACTTTGCATTGCTTTCCTTTCAGGTAAGTCTTTAACGCAAAGTAGAGATTTCCTGAAATATCATGGTGCGCGACATTTGGCCGAGGCGTCATCATCACCATCTCGTCGATGAGCTCGTAAACCTTTCCCTCGTCGGCCGGAAGTTTTTCAAACTCCTCCAGACTCATGGGCTTTTCGGTGTATTCTTCTTTTAATAAAGACATTTTCAGACCCCTCCTTTTGTTCTTAAGCTTATTATATCCCGGAACCCAGGCTGATGTAAATGCTTTACAGGGTTTTTAAGCCTTAGCGTGGATATATTCAACTACCGCTAAATGTCCCGCGCGCGGCGCGGCTTTTACCCATACCCACAGCTCATCACATACCAGCCACTGCCATTAGGCCGTGGGGCGGCCCAAAAGCCCCAATACACCATACTGCGCGGCGGAACGCTGCCATCTGTCAGAAAGCCCGTACGGATCACTGATTTAAAAAATACGGCGCTTTTTCCATTTTCCAAAACACCGCAGTCCTCGTAGGTCAGCTCGAGAAGCTCCCAGCCAAAATACCGTTGAAAGTCCCGTTTAACAGCATCCGCCGCGGCTTCTATCTGCTCCTGTGTGTAGGGTGATGGCTTATCGGCCACCACCTTTGTTTTACTGGTGTTACCCCGCAGGCCCAAAAATACGGCTGCTATCAGGCAGAGGATGGCAGCGCCGCAGACAGCGTGAAAAAGCGCTCTTGATTTCACAAACGATTCTCCTGGTTTCCCTGATCACATTGGCTTTAAATTTTTCTCCAGCCGCCCGGTCATCCACGCCAGGCGCTTGGCCCGGCCGGCTTCCGTTTTGGCGTCAAGATAGGCTCTTGTGTAGGTCTTTTTCACAGATGGCGGCATATTCAGGAAGTTTTTATGGGCCTGTTCGTTTTCCCGCAGCAGCCGGGCCACTGCCTCAATCTGCTCCTCGGTGACGGCTGAGGGCCCCGCGGCGCTGTCCCACTGGCCGTTTTTCTTTGCCGCCTCGATCTTTTCCCTGCCGATGTCTGTCATCAGCCCGCGTTTTTCAAGGCTTTCTGCCAAAGCCTTGTTTTTTGCGGACCACTTGCTGTTCTTTCTGCGCGCGGAAAAATACTTGATGTAGGACTGGTCGTCAACTTTTTTCATCTGGCCGTCGATCCATCCAAAGCACAGGGCTTCCTCCAGCGCCTCGCCGGCTTTTACGGTCACCAGGGCTTTTGTCTTTCCAAACACCAGCCAGACGCCCTCGCTGGACTGGCAGTTGTGGGCCAGCCAGTCCCTGAACGCGTCCCGGGTCTTAAAATATAAGGGCTCACTCATCGTCATTCCTCCAAAAATCAAATTCTTTTCCACAGCGTCTCTGCAGATAAAACCAGTCGGCCTTACCCATTGCCTGCGGCGGTTTATGGTTTGATTATAGCATGGTTTCCGGCTCTGGTCATGTCTTTTCCGGCTGTTTAAAGCTTTTGCCTTCCTCTTTTTTACATAAAAAAAGACCAGCGCAGGTTTGCGCCGGTCACTGCTTACCAAAAATCTACCCTTAGAGACGAAGGCTTTTACCTAAGAAAGAAAAAGTTGTCCTGCGGGCACTGCTCTTTCACTTTTATCCTTTTCACTAAAATTTATACGATATCTTGCTAATGTCCGGCGGTCTCGATAAAGCCGCTTGATTCTTAGCCGTTATCCAAAGCGCCTGGACACTTTTTCTTATCTGGATAAAAGGCGCAGTCTCGGGCTGCGCCACTTCTTTACAGCAAAAGACCAGCGCAGGTTTGCGCCGGTCTCAGACTTTGCTCTTTTATTTTTCGATGACAAAGTGGCCGTCCTTAAAGTCGACGGTGACCACCTGGTCCTCATCCAGGTTGCCCCGGATAATTTCCTTGCCGATCATGGTTTCAATATTCTTCTGTAAGAAACGCTTCAGCGGACGTGCGCCGTAGCTCGGGTCATAGCCCTGGTCGATGACGGCTTCCTTGGCGTCTTCGCTGAGTTTTACCACAATGCGCTTATCATCCAGGCGTTTCTGGAGCTCGGCCATCATCAGGTCGACAATTCTGCCGATGGAGCGCTTGGTGAGCGGCTTGTACAGCACGATCTCATCAATACGGTTGAGGAATTCCGGCCGGAAGTAATTCTTCAGGGAATTCATGACCGCTTCCTCGGTTTCGACCAGAATGTTGCCTTCGGCGTCGATGCCTTCCAGCAGGTATTCGGAGCCGATGTTGCTGGTCATGATGATAATGGTGTTTTTAAAGTCGATGGTCCGCCCCTGGGAGTCGGTCACACGGCCGTCGTCCAGAATCTGGAGCAGCACGTTGAACACGTCCTTATGGGCTTTTTCGATTTCGTCCAGGAGAATAACCGAATAGGGTTTACGCCGCACAGCTTCTGTCAGCTGGCCGCCTTCTTCATATCCTACATATCCCGGAGGCGCGCCGATCAGGCGGCTCACGGAGAATTTTTCCATGTACTCACTCATGTCGATACGGATCATATTGTCCTCGGAATCGAACAGGTTGGCGGCTACGGCTTTGGCCAGCTCAGTTTTACCAACCCCGGTAGGCCCTAAGAACAGGAAGGAGCCAATGGGGCTGTTGGGGTTTTTGATGCCCGCGCGGGAGCGGATAATGGCGTCTACCACCTTTTCGATGGGTTCTTCCTGGCCGACCACGCGTTTTCTGAGAATGTCTTCCAGATTCAGGAGCTTTTCCCGCTCGCCGGCCATCAGCCGGCTCAGGGGGATGCCGGTCCAGTTGGAGATGACTTCGGCGATTTCGTCCTCGGTCACACTCTCGCGGATCAGGGATTCGCCCTCGCCTCTGGCTTCGGCGGCTTCTTCCATTTCTTTCATCTTCTTCTGTAATTCCGGCAGATTGCCGTAGGTCAGCTCTGCGGCCTTGTCATAGTCGGACTCGCGCTGGGCCAGATCGATCTGGTGGTTAACCCGGTCGATTTCTTCCTTGATCTTCTGGACAGATTCCACCGCGTTCTTTTCGTTATCCCACTGGATCTTCATTTCATTGAAGCGGTCGCGGTATTCGGCCAGCTCCTTCTGAATCCGTTCCAGGCGCTCTTTACTGAGCTTGTCCTCTTCTTTTTTGAGGGCGGTTTCCTCGATTTCCAGCTGGATCATCTTACGGTTGACCTCATCCATCTCTTCAGGCATGGAGTCAATTTCGGTACGGATCATGGCGCAGGCTTCGTCCACAAGGTCGATGGCCTTATCCGGGAGGAAACGGTCGGTAATATACCGGTTGGAAAGCACTGCCGCGGAGACCAGGGCGTTATCCTGAATCTTAACCCCGTGGAAGATTTCATAGCGTTCCTTTAAGCCCCTGAGGATGGTAATGGTGTCCTCAACCGTCGGTTCATCGACCAGTACCGACTGGAAACGCCGTTCCAGCGCCGGGTCCTTTTCGATATACTGGCGGTATTCGTCCAGTGTGGTGGCGCCGATACAGTGGAGCTCGCCCCGGGCCAGCATTGGTTTGAGCATGTTGCCGGCGTCCATGGAGCCCTCGGTTTTCCCGGCCCCCACAATGGTGTGGAGCTCATCAATAAACAGAATGATGCGTCCGTCGCTGTCCTTGACTTCCTTTAAGACGGCTTTGAGCCGCTCTTCAAACTCGCCGCGGTATTTGGCGCCGGCGACCAGCGCGCCCATATCTAAGGAGATAATACGCTTGTCCTTTAAGCCCTCGGGCACATCTCCCTGCACAATCCGGGCAGCCAGGCCTTCGACAATGGCGGTTTTACCAACGCCGGGCTCCCCGATGAGCACCGGGTTGTTTTTGGTTTTTCTGGATAAAATACGGATGGTGTGCCGGATTTCGGAGTCACGGCCGATCACCGGGTCCAGCTTATTGTCAATGCAGTCCTGCACCAGGTCGTGCCCGTACTGGGTCAGGGCTTCATAGGTCCCTTCGGGGTTGTCGCTGGTGACCCGCTGGCCGCCGCGCACATCCCTTAATACTTTTAAAACCTCATCCTTTGTGACGCCGTGACGATTCAGCAGCTCAAGGGCTGCGTTCTGCCTGCTCAGGCTGTAAAAACCCAGCAGAAGGTGCTCGACAGAGATGTACTGGTCTTCCATCTTCTTGGCTTCCTTATAAGCCTCATTCATGATCTTATCGGTGTCACGGCTGATATAAACCTTTCCGGGTTCGCGGCCCGGGCCGGTAACGCTGGGCATATTGTCAATATCGCCCTTTAATTCTTCAATAATCGGATAGGTATTTTTACCCAGCCGTTCAAACAATCTTCCGACCACGCCGTTTTCCTGGGTCAACAGCGCCAGGAGCAGATGCTCTGGCTGAATTTCCATGTGGTCATGGTCTATGGCAATCTGTTCGGCATTTTTAACCGCTTCGATTGATTTCTGTGTTAACATGTTCATGTCCATTAAATATCACCTACTTCTCTTAAATTTTATATGTAAAGCCGCCGGGCGGCCTGACTGGAGCGCACCCAAACCGCGCTCCGATATGTGATTCGATCCCGGCCTTTATTTCTTTGGCCTGGGATTCCCTAAAAACTGACCGTATAATTCCTCGAGCTCCTGATCCAGATTTTCATCCTCATTGCTCTCAAAATAGAGGTTCATGGCAGAGTCAATCATCCGCAGGTACTCGGTCAAAAAATCGGTAACGGTGCCGACACCGTTCTGTACCGCGCCGTTTTCCTTAAATTCACGGATGAATTTGTGGTTGGTCAGATGTTCGCTTTCCTTGTCATCCACCTCATTGTTTTTGCGCTCAATGTTACAGATTTTCTGGAAAAACTGGTCAAAATGCTCGTTCAAATCCTCGGACTTGGTACGGGAGCTTACCTTAAGCACCGCGTATTTCTGCCCGTTGTCATTGACAAACTCATAGCTGTACCGCACCTTTGGGCGGTACTTGTATTTCAGGCTTTTGCCAAACTGGATGCTGGAGTTTTTGTTGATCTGGCTCACCGACAGGGTGTCGCTGAGGTTTTGGTCCAGCTGCTCCAGTATTTTCTGCACCTGCTGCTCAGGTGTCTCCAGACCGATCTTCTCAGCCAAGATATCATTGATCAGCTGAGAGCGGTTGGTATTATTTTCATATG
>CAUEUD010000064.1 GCA_959020865.1 Eubacterium limosum
ATCGTGCCGCGCTGCCGGCACAGCCGGACACTGGCGAGATAAAGCATCAGCTTTAGAGAAGTAGAGACCTTTGTGAGGGGCAAGGCCGCAGGACACTTTTTTCTTCCTTAGGTAAAAGGCTTTGTCTCCCAGGTTTTTTGGTACTCAGAAAGGGAGCGCAGGCTCTTTTTTATATTAATAGAAAATTCAGAAAAGGGGTTTTTATGAAAGTAAAAAAGCATCTGATGATGCTCATTTTATTGATTGTTATTGTCGTTTCCGTATGTTTCTTCACTTCCCAGCTCAGGCATTTCGAGATCGGGGGAAACAGCGCCGCAGCGGGTGAGGGCGGGTTTTCTGCAGTGGCGCCCGGGGAGCCCGAGGAACCGCCGCCCGCCGGAGGGGAGCTGCCCGCCGCTGCCGAAAGCCCGGAAGTGCTGCTCCCGGAAGCCGGCCCAGTCATGGTCACTGCCCATTTCGCCCGGGACGAGTATCAGTGCGACTGCGCAGGCTACTGCGGCGGCTGGCCCTGCGAGATGAACCCAGTGCTCCTCGATAAGATTGAAGCCCTGCGCTGCGCCTGCGGGTCGCCGGTTATCATCACCTCCGGCGTGCGGTGCGAGGCGCGTAACGACGAGGTGGGCGGGGTGCCCTGGTCCTTCCACAAACGGGGCGGCGCGGCGGACCTGTACTGCCCGGGCGTGCCGGTGGGTGACCTGGCCCAGATGGCTCAGACGCTGGGCATGAACGTGCTGCCCTATTACGGGAGCGGCTATCTCCATGTGGAAATCTGAGGGACGGAAAATAAAATCCGTCCGGGCCTTGACCTTGACATGATGTCATGGTTTAAACTGGAGGTACAACAAATTAAGGAGGTCACACAGTGAACCAGTTTACAGTAAAGCCCATCGGAACCGTCGATATTAACGAGGAGGGAATGTTTATCCGGCTTGAGCCAGCGTACATTCCGGCTCTGCAGGGTCTGGAGGGCTTCAGCCATATCAGCCTGCTCTTTTGGTTTGACGGCTGCGACACCGCCGGGGCCCGCAGTGTTCTCGAAGCCCCCAGCCCCTATAAGGGATCGCCCGAGATCATGGGGATTTTCGCCACCCGGTCACCCGCGCGGCCCAATCCCATCGCCCTGAGCACTGCCCAGGTTATCCGTATCGACCACGCGTCAGGCGTGATCCAGATCGCCTACACCGATGCCGACAACCAGACCCCGGTGCTGGACATTAAGCCCTACACCCCAAGCCTGGACCGGGTCGAAAGCCCCGCGGTGCCGGACTGGTGCAGCCACTGGCCCAAAAGCCTGGAGGAATCCGGCGATTTTGACTGGGAAAGCGTGTTTAATTTTTAAGGCAGAAAAGACCGGCTCGACTTCGCGCCGGCCTTTTTTATTGGCCGATGGACGGCAGGGCCGGGGTGTGTTAGAATGGGAGAAAGGAGGAAATGATGAAAGCGTGTATATTACAGGGAAGCCCCCGGAAGGGCGGCAACACAGCGCAGCTGCTGGCGCCCTTTACGGAGGAAATGGAAAAAAATGGCTGGGACTGCGGGTCCATAAGGCTGTATGATCGGGATTTAAAGCCCTGCGTGGCCTGTCGGCGCTGCCAGAAGGACTGGCGCATTTTCGGCTGCCCGCTGGAGGACGACATGCAGGAAATCTTTGACGTAGTGCTCGGGTGCGACCTGCTGGTGCTGGCCACGCCCATCTATTCATGGTACTGCACCCCGCCCATGAAGGCAGTGCTGGACCGGCTGGTTTACGGCATGAACAAATACTACGGCGAGGAGAAGGGACCCTCTCTGTGGGCCGGAAAACACCTGGCCCTCATCACCACCTGCGGCTACAGGCCCGAAGCCGGGGCCGACCTCTGGGAAGCCGGAGTGACGCGGTATTGCCGGCACTCCCAGCTGCGCTACGCGGGTATGCTGGCCGAAAGGCACATGGGCTACGGAACCATTTTTATGGATGCGGAAAAGGCAGAGCGTGCCCGGGCCTTTGCCCAGGGCCTGTGCGGCCAGGCTTGGGCGGAAGGGGGAGCGGTATGAGTGAGCGCCCCGATTTGGACAAAAGCCTGGACAGCAAAACGTTCCGAAGCTATTACTACCTGAAGGAAGAACTGACAGCCTTTTGCAGGCAGAATGGCCTGCCGGTTTCCGGCGGAAAGCTTGAGCTGACCGAGCGCATCGCCTGTTTTCTGGATACCGGCAGGGTGATGGCCCCAGCGGCCAAAAGCCGGCCGGGAAAAGCACGGGAGGGCGCCATCACAGAGGACATGACCATCGAGCCGGATTTTGTCTGCTCCGAAAGGCACCGGGCCTTTTTTAAGGAGAAGATTGGCCAGGGCTTTTCCTTTAACGTGGCCTTCCAGAAGTGGCTGAAGGCCAATACCGGAAAAACCTACCGGGACGCCGTCGCCGCCTACGATCAGATTTTAAAAGAGAAGAAAAAGGGCAAGACCGCCATCGGCCGGCAGTTTGAGTACAATACCTATATCCGGGATTTTTTCGCGGACAACGCAGGCAAATCCCTGGAGGAGGCCATTGTCTGCTGGAAGTATAAGAAAGGCCTTCCCGGCCACAACCGCTATGAGCAGGCAGACCTTGAGGCCCTGTCCGGCGGGGAGAAAGCCAAAAAAAGAGAGGAGCGCAAGCCATGATTGTAAAACCCATGAAAATTGAGAACATCCCCGCCCTGCTTTGGGGCTGTCCGGCGGACAGGGTCATCATCGCCGTTCACGGCAGCCAGTCCCACAAGGCCGACGAGCCCATCCGCATACTGGCCGAAAACGCCAATGCGATGGCCGGCGGCTGCCAGGTTCTGAGCTTTGACCTCCCAGAGCACGGAGACCGCAGGGATGAGGCGGCCCTCTGCAAGGTGCAGACGTATGTGGCGGAGTTGGCCGCGGTCATGCGCTGGGCCAGGGCCCGGTGGCAGTCTGTCAGCCTGTTCGCAAACAGCATCGGCGCGTATTTCAGTCTCATGGCCTATTCCAGCGAGCCCCTGGAAAAGGCATGGTTTTTGTCGCCGCTGGTGGATATGCGGCGCATGATCGAGAACATGATGAGCGGATTTGGGATTACCGAGGAGCAGCTCCGGCGGGAGCAGGCCATCGCCACCCCCATCGGCCAGACCCTGTACTGGGACTACTATACCTATGTGATTGAGCACCCTGTCAGTAAATGGACAGCGCCGACCGAGATCCTGTACGGCGGCAGGGACGACACCTGTGAGCGCGACACTGTCGAAGCCTTTGCCAGCCGGTTTTCCTGCGGCCTCGAGATCGTGCCGGACGGCGAGCACTACTTCCATACGCCCGAGCAGCTGCGGGTTTTTGAAGCCTGGCTTAAGCGAACCGGATTTCTTTCCAAAACCCATTGACCCTCACGCTGCGTGATAGTGTACAATCGGGTTAAAGAGGGAAAGCAGAGAGAACAACGGCCGGTTCGTCTGCGGCGCTCTCTTGACCATCAATGAGACAGGAGTTGATTTTAATGAGAACCGTAAAACAAGTGGCGGCGCTGACCGGCGTGAGCGTCCGGACCCTGCAGTATTATGATGAAATCGGCGTGTTTAAGCCCACCGAGGTTACAGAGGCGGGGTACCGGCTCTACGACGATGAGGCCCTGAAAACCCTGCAGCAGGTTCTGTTTTTTAAGGAGCTGGATTTTTCGTTAAAGGATATCCGGGAAATCATGGCGGACCCGGGCTTTGACAGGGCAAGGGCCTTTAAAAAGCAGCGGGAGCTGCTTAAAGCAAGGCGCGACCGGCTGGATAAGCTTCTCGCCCTTCTGGATAAGCTGGAAAAAGGCGAAGCCTGCGCGAGCTTTGACGCCTTTGACCTGAGCGAATATCTGCAGATACTGGAGGAATTTAAAACCGAAAATGCCGGAGTTGTCACCCGCCACTGGGGCAGTGTGGAGGCTTTTGAGGCGTTTATAAAAAAGGTGAAAGCAGATGAAACGCATATCGCCCAGCTCGCGATAAGGCAGTATGGCAGCGTTGAGAAATACACCGCGGCCATGAGGGACAGCATCGGCCATTTTTCCGAGAACATGGAAAAAATGGAGGCCATGAAAAGCGACGGCACGGTCCAGAAAAACGCGGCCCTCATGGAAGAGCTGTACAGCAGCAAGGGAAAGGACCCCGCGTCGCCGGAGGTACAGGCCATTGTAGGCGACCTTATCGCCCTGGGGGAGACCGCGGAGCTGAACATTGACAAGGGCGAGCATTACTGGGATATGATGATCGACTGGTACCTCCATAACGACGCGCTGATCAAAACCATCGACGGGCAGAAGGGCCCTGGGGCGTCGGCGTTTGTGGGGCGGGCACTCGCGTGTTATTTTGGAAAAGATGTGTGAACTCAATGATTGTTTATGAGATGTGTTATCCTTACGAGACTGCCGGAGCGGCAGGGATTGTCTGCGTCCCGTTAGATTATGGTTATCTGGAGGAGTACAGGAAAATATACAATGATTGCTTCTGTGAAATGAGAAAGGCTCTGGGAATCAAGCCAGTCAATGTCTACACAGATAGTGACGATCTGAAAGACAGGCTGGACAATATTTGTATTCTTCTGGATAACAGCAGAATCATCGGCGCAGTGTCCTGCTATGGCAATGAGATTGATGACCTGATGGTGAGGAAAGCCAGTCAGGGAAAGGGGTATGGAAGGAAGCTTCTTTTATGGGCAATACAGCGCATAAGACAGGAGAACAAAGCACCCATCACCCTGCATGTGGCACAGTGGAATGCGCGGGCGGTCGCGCTCTACAGGCAAATGGGCTTCGCCATCACTAAAAAAGAGAAAATCAACCCGTAACTTTAACGATGGGGATTGTCGTGCATCGTTAAGCAGAAAATACCGTCAAAGGATTACGGAAGCTTGATAGCTTTTTTGTACAATCCATTGACTTAAAAAGGCCGCCGCAGCTTTAATATTGACGGGCGTCATTTCGCCATTTTTTCAGTGCGGCAGCCCCCTTTAAAAATCCAGAATCCGCCCAGGCAAAATAGACGGGGTGTGCGGATTATGTTAAAATACCTCATATCGGGAAAGTTCGGGAGATAAGGAGAAGCCAGACAATGAACAAAACCATCCGGGAGATCCGGGAACAGGAATACCCGCTGCTAAAGGATTTTTTATACGAGGCAATCTTTATACCAGAGGGGGCTGAGGCGCCGCCAAAGGCCATTGTAAACGCCCCGGAGCTGCAGGTCTATGTGCGTGGCTTCGGCGGCCAGGAGGCGGATATGGCTCTGGTGGCCGAGGTGGACGGAAAGGTCATTGGAGCGGTGTGGGCGCGGATCATGGAGGACTATGGGCATGTCGACGCCCAAACGCCGTCCCTTGCCATCGCCCTTTTTAAAGTGTACAGGGGCCTTGGAATCGGTACAGAGCTGATGCGGGCAATGCTTTCCATTCTCGCGAAAAAGGGCTGGGGACAGGTCTCCCTGTCTGTCCAGAAGCTTAACGGCGCGGTCAGGCTGTACCAGCGCCTTGGCTTTGAGGTGGCAGACGAAAACAGCGAGGAGTACATCATGGTAAAGGAGCTGGCGGACAATGAATGATTTAGTGGCCAATATTGATAAGCTGCACACCACCGAAATGGGCGCGGCGCGTATAAAGAAGAACCTTTCCATCGGGGACGTGGACCCTGTGCGGTGGTGCAGGGCGGGGATATTAAATCAGGACGCGGCGATGGAAAGAAGGGGCAAGAACTGGTACGTCCGGACAGAGGGCTGCGAAATTACCGTCAATGCCCACAGCTATACGATCATCACCGCTCACACAATAAAAGGGTGAATACTCTGTGAGCCGGTGTTTTGCAGAAAGGAGCAGACCCATGCTGAAGCATTTAAAAATAAAGCTTTTCTCAGAAAACGGAATGAAAATCGTGAACACTCTGTTTTTTATCACCGTTTTTTTGGGCGGCAGTGTACTGACTATTTTATCCTATAGCATCTGGCTGGTTTTTCTGGCCTGCTCAGTCAGGTGTACAGAATCCAAGGTCATGAGGGCTTTCTATCTTCTGGTCGCTGTCTGTGCGGCAGCGGTGGTTGTGTGGCAGGCCGCCTGGCTGTTTACCGGGCTGCTCCGTGGGTTTTAAAGAGGAAGAAATACAAAAACAAGGAAAACACATGATCGGCATATATTTCAGTGGAACCGGAAACTCAAAGCATTGTGTGGAGCGGTTTCTGGAAGCATACGGGAAAGGCGGCAAGGCCTTTTCCATCGAGGACGAGACAGCACTATACAGAATCAGGGAGCAGGACGAGATCGTGATGGGCTACCCGGTGCAGTACAGCAATGTGCCTAAAATCCTGAGGGATTATATCGTTCAGAACCAAGGGGCCTGGAGCGGTAAAAAAATCTTTGTAATGGCCACAATGGGCTTGTTCAGCGGTGACGGCGCCGGTGTTCTGGCACGTCTGCTGCGCAGGTATGGCGCCATTGTAACTGGCGGCCTGCACCTTAAAATGCCTGACAGCATCTGTGATGAGAAAGCCCTGAAAAGGCCTTTGGGGGACAACCGGAAGCTCATAGCGGCCGCGGAGTTGAAAACAGAAAGGGCAGCCCGTGCGCTCAGACAGGGAACCCCGCCCCAGGATGGTTTAGGGCTTTTTTACCATTTGGCGGGGCTGTTTGGCCAGCGGCTGTATTTTTATAACAGGACGAAGCGTTATTCGGATCGGCTGAAAATCGACGCGGATAAATGTATGGGCTGCGGAAAATGCGCTGAGTTGTGCCCCATGGAGAACATTTACCTGGAGAACAGTAAGGCGGCGGCTGCGGATGCCTGTACAATGTGCTACCGCTGCATCAGCAGATGCCCGGCCCAGGCCATCACCCTGCTGGGGAAAAGAGTCGTCGAGCAGGGGTATCTTGAAAAATACCTGGATACTGCTTTGGAGGATGATAAAAATCTTTATTAATAAACCTGTTGACAATAAATTTTTATTCAATTACCATTAAACCAGAGTTACCGGTAGCTCTCTAAAACGATAAAAGAAGAGGAGAGCAAAAACATGCATCACAACCGATTTAAAGGGAACCATTATGACATTGGGTTCCGTTGGGGAACCCTGCTCAGAGAGCATGGCAGCAGGCTTCTGGAGCGCATTGATTTTCCAATAACAGAGGAACGGCTGCGCTTTGCGGCCGACTGCGTGCCTGTCTATCAGCAGTATTTTCCCGAGATTCTGGCGGAAATACAGGGCGTGGCCGACGGGCAGAAATGCGCTGTGGAGCCGCTGCGCGCTTTTTTATTCAGCATGTACGCCATGCCTCCAGCCTGTCACTGCTCCTGCTTTGCCGTGGCTGGCGGGGACAAGGTTCTCTTTGGCCGAAACAGCGATTTCCTGGTATCCCTGGAAAGAACCAACACCAATGCCATCTACCGCTTCTCGGGTGAAGCCATCGACTTTACCGGCAATTCTACGGCCTTTATCGAGATGGAGGACGGCGTGAACGCCCACGGATTGGCGGTCGGGCTTACCGCGGTCTATCCCCACGCCATAAAGCCAGGGATGAACGCGGGCATGCTGCTGCGGTATTTTCTGGAAAAATGCCGGAGCACCGAGGCGGTTATCCGATGTATCCATGAGCTGCCCATCAGCTCGGCCCAGACCTTTACGGTGGCGGACCGGAGCGGCAGCATCGCTGTGCTGGAGGCCAACCGCGACCGCGTAGAGGTGATCCGCCCCACAGAGGAAAAGCCCTATGTGTGCGCGACCAACCGCTTCCATTCTGTGCCCATGGCCGACTACTGCGGCAAAACCCTGGACGACTGGGAGGCAGAGCCCCGCTACCAGACGCTCACCCGCGCCCTGGACAAAAAAGCAGGGGACATGGGCCTGCCTGGAGCCATGGCGCTGTTATCCGGCCGCGACGGGTTCATCTGCCAGTATGACCGGAAAACCGGCAAGGACACCGTATGGTCGGTGGTCTACGATTTAAGCGCGCCGGCCATCTACCGGGCCGAGGGCAACCCCGGCAGGCGGAAATTCCTTGAGGACACGCGCTTTCGTTTTTAAAGGGCGCTTTTTTTGAAAACACCCGTCCTGCCCCGGCCCGAAACAGGCCAGAGGGCAGGGCGGCTTTTAATTTAATAAAATCTTAAGAGGTCTCTAAGGAAAAGAAAAGGACATTCAGGTAAAGTTCAGATACAATAAAAGAGAAACCATAACACTTAAAGAGGAAATGAAAAATGCAGACGGAAATATTAGTAGTAGACGATGAAGAGGAAATCGCGGATCTGGTGGAGCTTTATCTGGGCAACGAGGGCTACACTGTGCGCAAATTTTACAGCGCTGGGGAAGCGCTGGCGTCTGGTCTTGAAAACCCGCCGGAGCTGGCCGTGCTGGATGTGATGATGCCAGAACTGGACGGCTTTACCCTGTGCCGCAGGCTCCGGGAAAAGTACACCTTTCCCATTAGCATGCTCACCGCCAGGGAGGAGGAGATCGACAAGATCACAGGACTTGCCATCGGCGCGGACGATTATGTGACCAAGCCTTTCCGGCCGCTGGAGCTGGTGGCCCGGGTCAAGGCCCAGCTGCGGCGTTCCCAGCGCTACAACGGCGGGCAGCAGGAGGCCGAGGCCATTGCCGCCTACCGCGGTCTGGTGCTCAACCGGGAGACCCATGTGTGCACGTTAGACGAGAAGCCTGTGGAGCTTACGCCCATTGAGTTCGCCATCCTGTGGACACTCTGCAAAAACAAGGGGCGGGTCATAAGCTCCGAGGAGCTGTTTAAGGAGGTCTGGGGTGAGAAATATTTTACGGGCAACAACGCTGTCATGGTGCATATCCGCCACCTCCGGGAAAAAATGCAGGATTCGGCGGAAAACCCGCGGTACATAAAGACCGTGTGGGGCGTGGGGTATAAAATTGGATGATTCGTTTAAAAGACTGAAGCGCAAAATCCTGCTCCAGGTGCTGCTGACTGCGCTCATCGCTCTGCTGGTGGGCTGGGTGCTCATGGCTCTGTTTGTGGACGGGGTTCTCCAGGACCGCTTTGCCGACGACATGGTTTATATTTTCGCTCATTTCACCAGCGCGGAGGAGGCCGAAGTGCTTTACCGGGGCATTTTCCAGAACAACAAGGGGCTTTGGATGGCCGCGGGCTATGTGCTGCTGCTCTGCGTGATTTTTTATTGGGGCATGACGCGCTTCACTCGGTATTTCAATGAAATCAGCCGGGGGATCGACGCGCTGGCCGATGAGAAGTCTGAGTCTATCGAGCTGCCCGGGGAGCTGGACTTCATGGAAAAGAAGATGAACCAGGTGCGCCAGTCGCTGGAAAAACGCACCCGGGACGCGCGGGAGGCCGAACAGCGCAAAAACGACCTGGTGGTGTACCTGGCCCACGACATCAAAACCCCGCTGACCTCTGTCATCGGCTACCTGAATATTCTGGAGGAGGCGCCGGATATGCCCCTGGAACAGCGGGCAAAATACACCAGGATCACCCTGGACAAGGCCTGCCGCCTGGAGCAGCTCATCAATGAGTTCTTTGACATCACACGCTTTAACCTGCAGACCGTGGTGCTGGAAAAGGAGCAGGTCCACCTCTCCTACATGCTTTTGCAGATGGTGGATGAGTTTTACCCCATTTTTACAGCCCAGAACAAACGGGCCGAGTTTAAGACAGACGGCGACATTGACCTGGAGGGCGACGCGGACAAGCTGGCCCGGGTGTTTAACAATATCCTCAAAAACGCCGTCGCCTACAGCGACCCGGACACAGTCATCGAAATTGCGGCGAGGGAGGCGCAGGACACAGCGGTCATCACCTTTAAAAACAAGGGAAGGACCATCCCGCCTCACAAACTCGAGAGCATTTTTGAAAAGTTCTACCGGCTCGACACAGCAAGGTCCACCGCCTCCGGCGGCGCCGGCCTTGGCCTTGCCATCGCCCGGGAGATCGTCCTGGCCCACGGGGGCGGCATAAAGGCCGAGAGCGTTTCCGGCCTCACCACCTTCACCGTCACGCTGCCCCTGCGAAGTTAAGAAAATCTTAATGGAAAAAGAAACAAAGGTTAAAAAACGCGGCTTCTTTCTGTGGTTTAATGAAACCATCAGAAAGGAGCTGTTTTTTTATGAATGACAACCGAAGAAATATCATCACCCGGAGAAGAAAAAGAAAGGCCAGGGGGCGGCCGGCGCTGTTTTTGATCATCGCGGGGCTCGGCCTTTACATGGCCGTCTTTGCCTTTAAGGCCGTAAGCCCCGGAGGCCCTGCCCACCCGGTGAACGCCATGGGCAGCGCCGGCCTGTACAGCGAAAGCGCGGTGCTCATGGGCCTGGACGGCGGCGAGGTGCTTTTCCAGAAGAACAGCGGTGAAAAGATTTACCCAGCCTCGCTGACCAAGCTCATGACAGCCCTTGTGATCCTGGACCAGTTTGAGGATCTGGACCACACCGTCACCCTGCCCGGGGAGGTCTTTGACTGTCTGAGCGGCTCCGGGGCCTCTATGGCGGGGTTTTTACCCGATGAGCAGCTCACCCTCCGGGACCTGCTGTACGGCTGTATGCTGCCCTCGGGGGCCGATGCGGCCATGGGCCTGGCCTGCGCCACAGCAGGTTCCGAGGAGAATTTCGCGGAGCTGATGAACGATAAGGCGGCGGAGCTGGGCATGGCCCATACCCATTTTAAAAACGCCACGGGCCTGCACGACCCCGGCCATTACACCACTGTCATGGACATGGCGGTCCTGCTGAGGGCGGGGGTTAAAAACCCGGATTTCCGGGAGCTGTTCACCACCTTCTATTATTAGACAGAGCCCACCAACAGGCACCCCGGGGGTGTGGAGCTCAGCAGCACGCTGAGCCCCCTCATGGACACACCGTATCCGGACGGCGTGACCCTCCTCGGCGGCAAAACCGGGTACACCGAGGAGGCCGGCCTGTGCCTGGCATCCCTGGCCGAAAAGGGCGGAAAGGAGTATATTGCCGTCACTGCCGGCGCGCCCGGCAGCCACGAAACCTCGCCCCGTCACCTTGAGGACGCCTTCCGGCTTTACGGGCTGGTGGATTGCGTTTAAGCCCCTTCTGTGGTAGAATTAATCAATTACAGCAGAACCCGGCGTTTGGTCACAGCCCGGGCAGGAGGGAATTATGATAATGGAAGAATATTTGTCCGTGCTGGAGGCAGATCAGACCGCGTCCGTGCTGGATAATGCGCCGGTTGCGATTTATGTCAGCGCGCTGGACAACTGGGAGCTGCTTTACGCGAACCGGCTGGCAAAGGCGCACTTTTTAGAGCAGCTGTTAAAGCCGGGGCTTACCTGCTATCAGGCCGCAGGCCAGGATCGCCCGTGTCCCTTCTGCAGCGCGGAGAAAATGAGCCGGGAAACGCTTTTGGTCAGAAAGTTCAGGCATCCGAAAAGCGGCCAGGTCTATGAGCTCAGCGGAAAGATCGTCGACTGGGCCGGCCGCCCCGCGCAGATCGAGTACATCGTGGATATTACGGACAGAGAGCGGGAGGAGGAGCGCTCCAGATCCCTCAGGGCTGAACTGGAGGAGACCTTTACCAGTATTCCCTGCGGCCTGTGTGTTTACCAGTTTGACGGCGTCCGGATATCACCGGTGTTTCACAACCCGGCTTTTTATGAGATCATGGGCTACTCCGACGAGCACATCCAGGATATTGAGCAGTCTACTGATTTTCTGGGCGTCCACCCCGAGGATGCGGATACGCTGCGGCAAAAAATCCAGACAGCCATTCTGTGCAATGGGACGACGCACCACATCTACCGTGTTTTTAACGACCGTAAGGGTGGGTACAGCTGGATTCGGCTCGACGGCTCGGTCAAGGAGAAAGAGGACGGCACAAAGCTTTTGTATGGGGTTTACAGTGATGTCAGCGAGTCGGTGCGCCTGGAAAAGGAGCTGACCGCTGCCAATGAGAAGCTGGAGCATATTGTGAACGCCATCCCCGGCGGCGTGGCCAGCTACCGCGTGGAGGGGGACCGTTTTATCCCGACCTTTTATTCTGACGGTATCATGGCCCTTTCAGGCCATACCCATGAGGAATACCGCGATATGGTACAGGACGATGTCTTTGATATTATCTATGATGCCGACCAGGAGCGGGTGCATACAGCTGCCCGCGCCGCGGTCCAGAGCGGCGGCATACTGGACGTTTCCTACCGCATGCGCCATAAAGACGGCAGCCTGATCTGGATACACCTTAACGGCCAGCGCATGGGGCCATTATCCGAGCAGACGGAGTTTTACGCGGTGTTTACCGGTATATCGGATGAGACCCGGCTTTTCCAGAGTATTGCCAATGAGATCGCCGACGGGGTCTATGTCATCGACAAGGCAAACTATGATCTGCTCTATGTGAATGCGTCCGGCGCTCTTTTCAGAGAAGAACAAAGCTGCGCTGGCCAGAAATGCTATGAGGCCCTGTACAGTAAGGACGCGCCCTGTGCTTTCTGCACCCTCAAGACCCACGCGCCCGACGGTAAAACCCACAGCATGGACATGGGCGAAGATGGCCGGTTCTACAGCACCCGCTTTAAAGAAACCAACTGGAATGGTATTCCCTCCTACATCAAATATGTGCAGGACGTGACCGAGGAGGTCCGGGCGCAGAAGGAAAAGGAACGGATGGAGGAATACTTCCAGACAGTGGTCAAGAACCTGCCCGGCGGTGTGGTTGTTATCCGCTGCCTGGAGGATGGGCGGATGACGCCCGAATACATCTCCGACGGCTTTGCCGAGCTGTCAGGAATGTCTCTTGACGCAGTCTGGCAAACCTGTGAGCAGGATGTCATGGCAGGCGTGCACCCCGAAGACCGCAAAAGGGTTAATGAGCGCATGGCCGAGTATATCCGGAATGATGAAAACTACTGTGAAATGGTCTACCGCCTGAGAAAGGGCGATGACAGCTGCCTGTGGGTTAAAAATACCCTGTCGCTCATCCAGGGCAGCGGCGGCGAGAAGCGCATCTACGCAGGATACCATGATATTACCAGAGAGCGTGAGGAGCAGGAGATGCTGCGCAGAAAGTACAATGACCTCATTCTGCAGCACTACCGCAGGCCCGACCCGGACGCCCTGATCATCGGCCACTGCAATGTGACCCAGAACAAAATCATTGAAATCATGGACCACACCGGCTCCGATCTCCTGAAGACCTTTGGAAACGTCCGTGAATCCTTTTTTACCGGAATCTCCAGGCTGGTGGTGGACCCGGATGAGCAGCAGACCTTTTTGAACACCTACCTCAACGAGCCCTCGCTGGCCGCCTTTGAGCGGAATGAAACCGAGGTGGTTCTGAAAAGCTATATCAAGCTGCCCAGAGAGGACCAGGGGCGTTATGTCAAATTCAAGGTAAACCTGGTGGAAACACCAGACACCGGGGATGTGACCGGCATACTCACCGTGACAGACATTACCCGGCAGACCATCTCGGAGCGCATGATGGGCAAGCTGGCTGTGGCAAGCTACGACCTGGTAGCCGAGGTGGATGTTTTCCAGGACCGCTACCGCATTATTTCAAGGGGCGACGCCTACAGCGATACACCCGAGCAGGAGGGGATTTATTCAGAATGGATTGGCGATCTTCTGGATACCAGGGTTGTGCCCAAGGACAAGGCCCAGGTTGCGAAGCTGCTGGATGTCCACGCCCTGCCGGAGCAGCTTCTTGAAAAGGAAGACTACTCCTTCTCCTATTCCGTCATCGGCGAAAAGGGCGAGCTGCTTTTTAAGAACATGACCGTCTCCGCCCTGGATATGCGGCTGGGCCGCGTCTGCCTGGCGAGAACCGACATCACCGATTCCATAAGAGAGCAGCAGGGGCTGCTGAACGTGATCGCCTATACCTTTGAGATGATCGGCTTTATTGATATTGACACCGGCCGCACCACCATGTATACACGCCAGATCGTCCTTGAGAACCTGCCGCCCTATGTGGTGGAGGATTACACAAAATCCGCTGGCCGGCTCGCAGAGTTTTATGAGTCGGACGAGGGGCAGGACAACGCCCAGAAGCAATTTTCCCTGGACACCCTGCGTGACCGCCTGAAGAAAAAACCCGAGGGCTATGACTTTGTACTGCCTTACCGTCTGGGAGAGGAGATGCGGTACAAGCAGATTAACGTGCTGTGGGGTGACCGGAACCAGAAAACTGTGTGCCTGGTGCGGGCAGACGTTACCGACATGCTGGCCTCCGAGCGGCGGACAAAGGCAGCGCTGGAAAAGGCCCTGTCGCTGGCAGAAAAAGCCAACCAGGCCAAGAGCGATTTTCTCTCATCCATGAGCCACGACATCCGCACCCCCATGAACGCCGTCATGGGTATGACCACCCTGGCCGCGGCCCATCTGGACGACCGCGCGCGGGTCAGGGACTGCCTGGATAAAATCGCCGTGGCCTCAAGACATCTGCTCAGCCTCATCAATGACATTCTGGACATGAGTAAGATCGAGCGGTCACAGATTACCCTCAACCATTCCGCCATTGCCGTTTCCGACCTGATCAGCCAGCTAAACGCCATGATCGCGCCCCAGGCCGCGAACAATGGCCTCAGCTACAGCGCCCGGCCGAAAAATATCCGCCACCCTTATTTTTACGGCGACCCGCTGCGCATCAACCAGATTCTGATCAACCTGCTGAGCAACGCCATCAAATTCACACCCGAGGGCGGCAGGGTAGAACTGCTGGCGGAGGAAATTCCGCCGGTCAAAACGCCCGGTGCGGTCCGCTACCGGTTCAGCGTCAGCGACACTGGCGTGGGCATGTCCGACGCGTTCCTCATTCATGTGTTCGAGCCCTTTACCAGAGGCCGCAACGTGACGCGGGTTGAGGGAACCGGCCTTGGTCTCAGTATTACCAAGGGGCTGGTGGATCTGATGGAGGGTGAGATTACCGCTGAAAGCCAGGAGCGCGCAGGCACCATCTTCCGGGTAGAGCTGGAATTCGCAGCCGCCCAGAGTGCTTCTGAAGACCTTGAAAAGCGTGAGGACGACTGCTCCGGCTTTTCTGGTGAAAGTCTGTTTGCAGGGCGCTGCTTCCTCATCGCTGAGGATAATCAGATCAACTCCGAAATTCTCAGCGAGCTGCTGAAAATGCTCGGCGCGGATTCCCGGGTCAGGGTCAATGGCGCCGAGGCTGTGGAGGCCTTTGAGATCACTGCGCCAGGCACCTACGACGCCGTCCTGATGGATATCCAGATGCCCGAGATGAACGGCTTTGAGGCCACCCGGGCCATCCGCAGCCTGCCAAGGCCCGATGCCCGGACCATCCCCATTGTCGCCATGACCGCCAACGCCTTCGCGGAGGATATCAAAGCCGCCCTGGACGCCGGCATGAACGCCCATGTCGCCAAGCCTGTCGATATGAAAGTCCTGCGCGCCACGCTGTGCAGGGTGCTTAAAAATAAAGCGTGAGGATGAAACTAAAAAAGATCGGCACAATTTTGCGCCGATCTTTTTTTAGGCTGCCGCGTTATTGTTGTATTCGATAATCAGCAGTTCGCTTGCCAGATTTTCCGCGGTTTGCATTAAATCCTCCAGGCGGTCAACGGTGTTACCATCGAAGTATTCCTCACCGCACTGGCAGCATTTTGAGCAGGGTACGTTTTTAACAATCAGGATGCAGTTTTTTAATTGTGAAAAAAAAGTTGTCTGCGCGGGTTCCATGGTTCCGCCACAGGTAAAACATTTCATATTTATTTCTCCCTTCGCGTTTTAAGATCATCTTCCCATTCTTCTGGATTCGGATAATATGCGGTGATGAAAAAAAGACCTTCGCCATTCGAGCTGACGACAACGTGCAGCCATTTTTCGTTTTGACAACGTCCGAGGACCAGACAACTGGGGTAAGGTTTATCGTCGGCGTACTGTTTAATGATTTCACCATGATAGAGGGCATATACAATATCTTTTTTTGTAATGCCGCGTTCATAACAGCGTTGTATAACATGTCTTGTCATGAAAATAGTATTATTGTTACAAAGTTTTCTCAGCGTTTTAATTGTTAGCTCCATTTTATACATCCCATGTGTATTTTTATCCTATGTTCTGCTGTATGCGTATTTTCTGTTCTTATCATATCACGTTTCCCCCAAATAATAAACCTTGAAATCCCAATCAACCATTTTCCTAAGCTTTTTAAGTGATTCCATAAATTTTCGTCCGTTTTTCAATTTTTTGGGTAATATCTATTAATGAAGCCTTTTAATTCTTAAAGTGGATTAAGAAATACAATAAAATGTCATATGTTTTAC
>CAUEUD010000065.1 GCA_959020865.1 Eubacterium limosum
ATTCCTGGCCGTTATCCACAGCGCCTGGACCTTTTTTCTTATCTGGATAAAAGGCACAATCTCGGACTACGACACTTTTGACAGTCTATGGCAGGCTTTTGCCTGCCTTTTTTATTGTGTAAAAGCGATATTCCCGGTATAATAGAAAGTAATAATAAAAAGGAGACGGTGTGGATGTTTAAAAAAATCATTAAAGTCGTATTTGCAGTGCTGATCGTCATAACTGTTGGACTGGTAGGGGTATCTTTTTTTGCCCCAAAGGATAAGGACGCCGTTACGGATGAACGGTTAAGGCAGACAATAGCAGAGGACCACTTTTTATCCAACCCTTACAGCGGCTTTTCACAGCTGAATGAAGATGAGAGGAAAGCCTATCTTCGATTGACCGATAAGCTGGACAATTATGAGAGTACAGTAGAGCTTGGCGATAACAAAATATCGGTAGATAGCCTGAACCGTGTCTGGACAGCCATTCAACAGGATAAACCAGAGTATTTCTGGCTGGACAGCTACACCTATCACTATGACCAGGAAACAAGTATGGTGACAGATGTCAATTTTAATTATCATTATAATACCGATGAAATCATACGGCGCCAGGGCGAAATTGATGCGGCGGTAACACAGATCAAGTCTGGTATTACGCCGGAAATGGATGACTATGCCAAGGTCAAGGCCGTCCATGACGCTATTGTCAGCCATACCGAATACGATTTGAACTCAGAGGACAACCAGAATATATGCTCAGTCTTTTTAAATAACCGTTCTGTCTGTGCCGGTTACAGCAAGGCTCTGCAGTATGTGCTCAAAGACATGGGTATCTTTTCAAATTATGTCACAGGCAACGCAGTGGGCAGAGGCCCCCATGCCTGGAATCTAGTACAAATGGACGGTGAATACTATTATGTGGACGCAACCTGGGATGATCCAAGCTTTGACGACATAACCTGGGAGGACCCGGCCCTTCGTGCAGACCCGCCGCTGAACATCGAGTATGTCTATTTTGGCCTGACAACAGAAGAGCTTTTGAAAAACCATACCTTTGATAATACCCTGAGCACCTACCCAGGCTTCACGGCAACAGCTGACAATTATTATGTCCGGGAAAATATGCTTTTCGACTTAAATAGCGCAGATGAACAGACACGATTTATTGATACCCTGAGGGATACCCTCGACAACGGTGGTGTGATGGAGGCCCGGTTTACAGAGTCTGGTATGATGGACCGCGCCCTGACCGGCATTGAGGAAAGTGATATTTTAAATGAGTCTGGAGTCCGCTACCTGAGATATAATGAAAATCAGGTGCTCATTATCTGGCGCCCCTGATATTACTTTTAAATTTAAGCTGAAAATGCTACAATACGGCAAAATGATTGAAAGAAAGGTGCCCCGGACTGATGATCCGGGGCGTGGCATGTCTTATGCGGTTAAAAGTAAAAAAAATAATATCTCTTTTGGGCGTATTTCTGCTTATATCACCTGTTTTATTTTCACAGATGGTCATGGCGGAAGAACAGCCCACAGATACCCTGAATATTGAAAACGGCAATATCTCCATTTCGGAAGTGGGAAGAGCGACACAGGCGGGAAATACCTATACCTTTTCCAATGATAAAGGCCTCAGGCTGACCGGTACCAGTGACCAGTACGGTATCACCGTCCGTTACGGTGTCGGCACTGGCAACCCTGTCAATCTCAAGTTTGATAATCTTCAGATTGATACCAGTAAAAATGATTTGTGTGCCTTTTCAATTTTGGAAAATGCTTCGGTCGTCATTGAGCTGATGGATGGAACCGATAACCGGCTGACCAGCGCGGATTATTATGCCGGCCTGCAGGCTCAAAATCTTGGCGGAAAGGCCGGAGAAGTCCGAATAACCGGAACAGGAGCCCTGACCGCCATTGGCGGCAGAGGCTCAGCCGGCATTGGCGGTGCCCAGAACATCACCCACTGGTACGGAACAGGGGGAAACATCACCATTGACAGCGGCACCATTACGGCCATAGGCGGTGAGGAAGGCGCTGGCATTGGCGGCGGCTACAAGGGAGACGGCGGTGTGATCCGGATTTCCGGCGGAACGGTATCCGCTCAGGGCGGCAAGAATGCTGTTGGTATCGGCGGTGGACATTATGGACTGGCAGGGAGCCTTGACACCACCTCTGAGAATATAACGGCCCAGGGCGGTGACGGCGCTGACACCATTGGAAATGGGGCGGACTACACCGAGAAGAACGCCGGTGAAACCGTTATTGATGTTCAGCAGTCAACAGATGTGAAGGCAGACGCAGCCCCAACAGCACGGCCCGCCCAGACAGCACCCTCACGGCAGGAAGAAGCCAGACAGGATACCTCCGAGCCCGTCAGGAAAGCTGGGGCAGGCAGTGTTATTCTCTCCTTTGGTTTGCTTTTGCTTCTGATGGGAGCAGAGCTTGGCCTGTGTAAAAGGATGGAAAAACACCGCCTGGAAGATGAGAGCGGCCAGGGGCGATAGGGACCCTTAACAACCTAAATATAAAAAGTAAGGTAAGAAATGAAAGCAAAAGAAATTTTCAGCATTCCCAACATTTTATCCTATGTCCGCATTTTACTGATCCCGGTGTTCATCGGCGTTTATATCAATGCTCAGACGCCCCGGGATTATTATCTGGCGGCGCTTATTATTCTGATCTCAGGATTGACAGACTTTGCGGATGGTCAGATCGCCAGGCGGTTTAACATGATCACTGAGCTCGGAAAGGCGCTGGACCCGGTGGCAGACAAGCTCACCCAGGCGGCCATTGTTTTCAGCCTGATGTTCCGATATCAGGGCATGATTTTTGTGGTTGTTTTATTTGTGATCAAGGAGCTTTTCATGCTAATCAATGACCTTGTCCTCATGCGCAAGGGTAAGAAGCTGGGCGGCGCCATGTGGTACGGCAAAGTGTCCACGGCGGTATTTTATGTGCTCACCTTTATCCTCATTGCGTTTCCGGAAATCAGCACGGTCTGGGCTAATGTGCTTATGGGCGTCACAGGCTTTTTTCTGCTGCTGTCCTTTATTATGTATGGACGTGTATTTTTACAAATGCACCGTGAGGCGGCTGAGGAGAAAAAGAAACAGTAAAAAAGCCGTGAAGTATTTTTAAATATGGTATAATGATATAGAAATGACAGAGACAGGAGGCATATATGCAGGAAAACAAAATTGGACGAAACGATCCCTGCTGGTGTGGCAGCGGTAAGAAATATAAAAAGTGCCACGAGGCAATAGATGAAAAGATAGCGAGTTTTGCCCTTAAGGGGTATATGGTGCCAAGGCGGGGTATGCTCAAGACACCAGAGCAGATCGAGGGGATCCGGGTCAGCGGCAAGATCAATATCGCTGTTCTGGACGAGGTGGCCAGCCAGATAAAAGCCGGCATGACCACCGAGGCGATTGACAGGATCGTTTATGACACGACTGTTAAAATGGGCGGACGGCCTGCGCCTTTAGGCTTTGAGGGCTTTCCCAAGAGTGTCTGCACCTCCATCAACGAGGAGGTTTGCCATGGTATTCCGTCAGAGCATATTGTGCTTAAGGATGGGGATATCATTAATGTGGATGTGTCTACCGAGTATAAAGGCTATTACTCAGACTCCTCCCGTATGTTTTGTATCGGAGAGGTAAGCCCCGAAAAGAAAAAGCTGGTCGAAGTGACCAGGGAGTGCATTGAAAAAGGATTGGAGCAGGTAAAGCCTTGGAATTTTCTGGGCGATGTGGGTCATGCAGTGCACCAGCACGCGCTTGAAAATGGCTATACCGTGGTTCAGGAAATCGGCGGACATGGCATTGGACTGGATTTCCATGAAGAGCCCTTTGTCAGCTTTGTAACGAAGCCCGGCACAGAAATGCTGCTTGTCCCCGGCATGGTTTTTACCATTGAGCCAATGGTGAATATGGGAACCGATGAAATATACCAGGACGATGAAAATGGATGGACTATTTATACCGATGACGGCAAGCCCTCGGCCCAATGGGAGGTTACCGTTGCCGTGACCGGGACAGGCCATGAAGTGCTGGTATATTAAAAAGCAGGAGAACTAAAAAGGAGAAGGACCAGTGAAGCTGAAAAAAACAACCCTGAGCGCAGTTTTAGAACACTTTGATCTGAAACCATCCGATTTTGGAAGTGCGGTTGCCCGCGCCTCCGATGGCTACGCCATTGAAATTTCAGAAGATATGCTTTGGCAGAAAGATGTGATGCTGGTCTTTGAGGCCGATGACAGGCGGCTTTCCATGCGGGTATATGTCCGCAGGGAGAGGGCTATGTACTGTGTGCGTGATGTGGTGAGCCTGACCCTGCTGCCCCGGGCTGTGGCAGTACCCGTGGAGTCGGTTCTCTTCTTTGATACGGCCGTGAGGGCCATAAAAAAGGAACCCTACGCAGCCTATGATGAAGAGGCTGAGGCCATTAAGGTGTCTGATTTTCTCGATGGCTATTTTGAGGAGAAGCCAGAGTTTATCAAGGCAGAAATGATCGACGGACTGGTCAAGCGGGAGCAGTACTCTGTCTTTAGCAAGGGGTTTTTAAAGCTGACGGGAAAAAACGCCGTTCAGTTTACAGCGCCTGACTTGCCAGCCGGTATGCGGATGAAGGGCATACAGAACCTGCACATCGGCAAAGAAGTGTCTGTCAGCCTGAAGATGGCGTTTGAAAAAAGCGAGTGTTCAGAACTGCCGGGTAAAGACTTTCTGGAAGACATACTGCCAGAGACGGACTGTTTAAAGCTTAGCGGCTCAGACAGCACTTCGGTTGAAATCGAACGTCAGGACGTGCTTGAGGCGCGGTTTTACCAGGAGACAGACGGGGCGGCATCCTGTGAAATAAACGGAAAAGTCTATAAAAATATCCTCAGGCTGGATTCTGGCAAGGAACGGCCAAAGGCCTCAGATCGTTCTGACCTTCCGTCTGGTAAAAAGCTGGTTATGCGTCTGGAGCCAGCCTCTCAGATCGAGCCCTTTGGTGTCATCGACGGAGAAGCCTCAGAGCTTTACACACCAGGAGTCCTTTATCAAAAGGCCGGTACCCTTATGTTTTATCCACAGTGGGATGAAACAGGCGGACTCTGCGCAGTGGTCCCGGGGACAACTTTGACAGACGGCGCTTTCACCGGAGAGGCAGGCCGGAGTCATGCGGTTGGAAAGGACGGCGGGATGTTTAATATTGGCAGTAATCCCATTGAGCTTCGGGGAAATACAGTTTTTGGACGGCGTTTAGACGGCAGTCTTTTTGAGATGGCCGGCCTTTTCGTGAGCGAACCGGAAACCACTGTCATGAGTACAGCCTGGGACGCCCTTGAATGTCTGAAAAATCATGAAAAAATCATGATTATCGAGCTGGACGGCTTTGGGTTAAATATTTACAGAAAGGCGCTGTCCTCAGGCAAGCTGCCCTTCCTGTCATCGCAGCCCATGCGGCGTGCCATGACAGTATTTCGGCCGGTATCGCACTCTGGTCTGGCGGCTATGCTTACAGGAACAACGCCGGATGTCAACGGTATTCATAACCGGAAGGGCCGGACCCTTTTAATGCCCGATCTCTTTGAACGCTGTATGGCCATGGGGAAGGAGTGCGCCTATATCGAGGGCTACAGCAAGCTGATCAACACCTCAGAGGAGCCGGTGCTCAATCCCAGCAGGGGCGGCACCACGACAGACAAAGCTGTTTTTGAGTCTGCACTCAAGGCGGCGGAAAAGCATCCCGATCTCCTTTTTATCCATTTTCACGGGATCGACGATGACGCCACCACCTATGGCCCCTATGCCAGCGAGACCATGGAGCGGGTCTTAAAAAATGACATTATGGTCAGCCGCCTGGCAGAGGAGTGGACTGGCAGCATTATTGTCACCGCCGACCATGGGCTTCATGAGGAGACCGGTTATGACAGCAGGGGAAGTCATGGCATATTCTGTGCCGAAGATATGCTGGTTCCCTATATTTATATTAAAAAGGATACTAAAGAATGAAGATAAAGACAGAGGATGTGTGCAGCGCAGGCCTGACAACGGTTTGCGCGAGTTTTAAAAAGAGCGGGCAGGCTCCGGAAAACCGGCAGTATACTGGCATTTCATTTAAAAGACTGGCAGAATACGCAGGACAGCCCCTGTCAGAGGAAAGCGTCTGTGTTTTCAAAGCCCTTGACGGTTTCAGCATTGCCCTCGCCGGTGAGGAAGCAATGGACATAGAACAGTGCTTTATCGCGGTGAGCGAGGGAGGAGAAGCTTTGACGCTGGAGGATGGAAGGCCTTACTGTATGATGCTTATGCTGAAGGATACCACCAGCCAGCGTTGGTGCCGCTACCTTGATGAAGTAGCTGTCCGGGAATGATTGGGAGGAAAAAAGATGAAGGTAATATCCATCTGCGGTATTTCAGACAGCGGCAAGACAACGACCGCTGAGCATATTATAGAAGAATTGAGGCGGCGCGGCTACAGTGTGGGCTCAGTCAAGGAAATTCATTATGACCAGTTTAAAATGGATACAGAGGGCAGCAATACGGATCGTCACAGGCGGGCAGGTTCTCAGCTGGTGACCGCCAGGGGGAAATATGAAACAGATATTTTATTTCAGGAAAAACTGTCGATTCGGGATATTCTGGCCTTTTATGATTTTGATTATGTGGTGCTTGAGGGCGTTGCCGACGCCGGGGTGCCAATGATACTAACGGCCCACGAAACACCTGAGCTTGACAATCGGTGGAGCGATTATGTTATCTGCTGTGCAGGGCGGATTGCCGGAGATTTGGACACCTACAGAGGCCTGCCTGTCTTTGATGCCAGAACTCAGGCGGAAGCCCTGGTCGATCGGATTGAGTTAAAAACCTACCATATCCTTCCGGATTTTGATAAAGACTGCTGTGACGCCTGCGGCTATGGCTGTGCTGGGCTTGGCCCTGCGATTTTAAAGGGCGAGGCCCGGGAAAAGGACTGTGTAGTAAGAACCCGGCCCGAGGTGGATGTGAAGATCAATGGACAGCCCCTCGAGATGGTTCCCTTTGTCCAGGATATTATCAGGAGCGCAGTGACCGGCATTGTGGGAAAGCTGAAGGGCTATGAGGAAGGGGCTGTCATTGAGATCAGCATTGGAAAAAAATAAAATCTTTGAAAGCCGACGAAATACTGTGAGCCTGGAAAAAGGGCAGATCAAAAAAGTTTTTAGCGACGCCGAAGCAGCACAGCATGAGTGGAACGTCCTCACACTTCTCCAGCTAAGAGGGGTGACGGTGCCGGAAGTTCTCGACTTGCGGGAAAATGTGCTGTATCTGCAGTACTGTCCCGGCCCATTGCTGCTTGACCGAGTGCTTGAGCTGGAGGAAAAAAACAGCGCGGAAGGTCTGTATGGTCTGTGTGCAGAGTTGGCAGACTGGTTTAATCAGTTTTACCAGGCAGTGCCTGGACATATCCGTGGCGATGTCAACTTCAGAAATTTTATTGTCGGCGTTTCAGGCATAACCGGCATTGATTTTGAGACGCTTCCAATCGGACAAAAAGAGACGGATATGGGAAACCTGCTGTCTTATTATGCAGCTTACAGTCCAGCCTTTACCACCCAAAGGACAGAGGGCGCAGTCATAATGCTCAACGCTTTTTCAGAAAAAATCACACTGGATAAAAGCAAGGTTTTGAGTGAAATGCGCTTTGCCTTTAAGCGTATGGAAAAGCGGAGAAAGTGTTTTGATGTCAAAAAGGCGGAAAGATGGCTGAGAGGCTTTGAAAAAGAGGTTTGAAATGAAGGACAAACGATACCTGAAAAAACAGGTGCTGTATTTTTTATACAGAGGCGTGATGTGGACGCTTTGGCTGTTGATGTTTTGGAATATATTGATGTTTTTTAATGAAGCGCTGGCAATTGTTTATTTTCCGGCTTTCCCGGTATGGAATCTGTTTGTATTTCTTTTTATGCTGACAGCCGATTTTCTTCTTACACATTATTTTTTTAAGTGGTTTGAAAAATGGATTGGGAAACACCGTTCGTTTAAAAACTATTTCAGGGAATTTCTGATTCAAAAATAAACAGTTATACTATTTCTGATTGAATAAAAACCGTACGAACATTTTTATTTACGACGTTCGTGCGGTTTTTTATTTATTTCAAAGAAAACTGCAAATGTATGCCAAACACATCATTGTCAAGCGACGCACTGATGCTGCCGCCCATACGGGTGGCAAGGCGTTTGGCGATGGAAAGGCCCAGGCCGGTGGTCTTACGGCTTCTGGACACATCGGTGGTGTAGAAGCGGTCAAAAATACATGGAAGATCATCGGGGGTAATGCTGTGCGTGCTGTTCTCAAAGGTGATGTTTACGGCGCGGTCCGCTAATACGGCTTTTATGGAAAAATGGCCTTCACCGTGGGTCAGGGCATTGCTTAAGATGTTGCTGAAAATCCGTTTGAAGGCATCGGCATCACCGGTGACGATAAAGGGATCATCAGGAATCTGGATTTCCGGTTCACTGTCTTGGCTGCAGAAATCATTGTAAAACAAAGCCAGCGTATCGCGCAGCACATTGCCGAGGTTGACTGGTTCCTCGGCAAGAACCAGCTCATCCGCCTCGATGCGCGCAAATTCAAAAAGCTGGTCTAAAAGCTTTCGCACTGCCTGAATCCGCTGCTGGACAATTTCCAGGTACTCGGCTCGGGTTTTCTCAGGCAGATCAAAATCCTGGAGCATCTGGATATAGCCTGAGGCAGAAGTGAGCGGGGTGCGCAGGTCGTGTGAAATGCTTGTGATGCTGTTTTTAAAACTGCGGTTTGCCTGAGTCATGCGGATTTCAAACTGGCGGTGGGTCTCCAACAGGGCATTGATGCTTTCGATCAGAGCCTCCACCTCCTTATCGGGCATGGCGGCAGTGATGGGCAGGTTGGTATCCTCATTTTGTATAAAATGATTTTGCCGTATGATATCCCGGATCTGCCTTTTCAAAAGCAGACTGTGAATAATGGAAAAGAGGGCGGCTGCCCCGAGGATAATGCAGAGTATAATGAGTGATACTTCCATAAAAACCTCACATAATGTCCCGTTTTTTGAAAACGGCAATGCCTGCCAGCGTGGGCAATAAAATATAAACCACCATAAGCGCCAGGGCTTGAAGTACGACCGGGCCGCTGACTGTGTCAAATTCAAGGCTGGAAAGCGCCTCGGCGATCCAGATGGTGAGCAGGTTAAAATCTGTGGCGTGAAAAGCGTTGCCGACAGATAAAAAGGCGGTGACAAAAATGAGCAGACAGATGTTGACGGCTACGGTGGGGCCGGTCTGCTTGATGAATACAGCAGTCATGACAAAGAAGGAGGCCAGACCGAGGTGCAGCAGGGTCTGTAAAAAGAGCCGGTAAGCCAGCAGACTGACAGTCTGTGAATCCAGGGAGCTAAAGCCCCAGCACAGGCCGCTGAACAGAACAGCGCTGAGTATGGCCAGCACAACGAGAAAGAGGGTTGCGGCCATGACGGTGATGAGCTTTGAAAGATAGATATCACGTCTTTTAAAGCCCTTTGACACAGTGTTGCGGAGCGTTCCATCCCTGAAATCTGCACCAATGTACAGGGAGATAAAAACCGCCATCAAAACCGTGGTTACACTGCCGGAAAGAGCGGTTTCGATGAAGGAATTGGCATTGTAATTTTGCATGGCTTCAATTGTTTTAGCCAGATTTTCCGAGTTGTTCGACAATCCGAAGCGGATGCCAAAGCTGTTATTCTCTTCAATGCGGTTCTCAGATTCCTGGAGGGCGGCAGGGGACATGTTTGAAAAAAGATCGGCAGAATAGAGCTGTCCAACAGCGACAAAGGCCATGAGCGCCACACAGAGGATCATGCAGACCCTGAAAGATTTTGCCTTGAAAAGCTTGAAAAGGTCAGAGCGCAGCAGGTTAAGCACGGTCTTCACCTCCCATCATCGACATAAAATAAGCCTCGATATCCTGCCCGACCGGCGTGATGGATTCGACCAGGATGCCGTTTTGGTTAAGCTCCCGGTTGACAAAACCGCTCTGGTCCACATAGTCGAAAAGACGGATGGTGTTTTCCGGCAGAATGTCATAATTGTCCGTGCCCAGAAGGGTCTCGATGAGCATCGCGGCTTTTTTAGGCTGGTCCACAACCATTTTCAGGCAGCGCTGACAGCGTGTTTCCAGCTCTTCCCGGTTAAACTCGTCAATGAGCATGCCCTCGCGCATGATGCCGAAGCAGGTGGCCAGCTTTGACAGCTCGCCGAGGATATGGCTTGAAATAAGAACAGTCACACCCCGCTCCTGGCTGAGCTGTGTCAGGACAGCGCGGATTTCTGCAATCCCCCTTGGGTCGAGGCCGTTGGTGGGCTCATCCAGAATGAGAAAGTCCGGACTGCCCAGAAGGGCCATGGCAATGCCGAGGCGCTGGCGCATCCCCAGTGAGAAGTGCTTGACCTTTTTGCGGTCAGTGCTGCTCAGGCCAACGGCTTCGAGGGAATCGGCAACAGCGGTGCTGCTGGTGATGCCAAGCAGACGTCTGTGGGCTTCCAGGTTATCCGGAGCGCTCATGTTGCCATAAAGCCCGGGCGCCTCAATGATACAGCCTGTCCGCTTGCGGTGCTGTTCCAGCTCTGTACTGTCAAAGAGGGTCATGGTGCCCTCGGTCGGAGGCATGAGGCCTGCGATCAGGCGCATGAGGGTGGTTTTTCCCGCGCCGTTACGCCCGATCAGGCCGTAGATATCGCCCTTCCGGATAGTCATATTCACATGATCGACGGCATGGCGGCCCTCGCTCTTTCGCTTTTTATGCCGGGCAAATCCCGCGGGTGGGAAGATTTTTGTAAGGTTATGGGTTTTCAGGATGGTGGACATGGTTTTTGATCCTTTTCTGTTTTTATTCAGGCGGCTTTCAATTTTATTGTAACACGCTGTTTTTTAAATTCTGTAAGCCAATCCTAAAGAAAAGATAAAGATTGACGCTATTTCATTTTAAAGCCGATGCCCCAGACTGTTTGGATATAGGCTTCGTCGGGGTCGATTTTAGCCAGCTTCTGGCGCAGGTTGCTGATGTGCACATTGATGGCGTTGTCCTCACCCAGAAACAAATCCTCCCAGACGGTTTCGTAGATGACATTTTTGGAAAAAACACGCTGTGGGTTTTGCATCAGAAGCTCCAGAATTTTGTATTCACGCTTGGTCAGTGACAGGGGCTGTCCCTTCAGGTAGACTTCGTAGGTAGAGGGGTTGAGAGTGAGTCCCTTATAGGTCAGGGTTCTGCCTGAAAGTCCTGTATTTCCAGAATTACGGCGCAAAAGAGCCTCGATGCGGGCCAGGAGCTCTTCGTTGTTAAAGGGCTTGGTAATATAGTCATCTGCGCCGTTTTTGAGCAGGCTGATCTTGGTGGGAGAATCATCCTTTGCGGACACGGCGATGACCAGGGTGTCCGAGGTCTGGCGCAGGCTTTTCAGCACTTCCTCGCCGCTCATTCCCGGAAGCATTAAATCCAGAAGGATTAAAGCATAGCTTTTCTTTTCAAGGCAGAATAAGGCTTCGGTACCGGAATAGGCGGTATCTGCCGTATAGCCGCTGTGTGTCAGCAGATCCACGAGCATGTTGCTGATGTTGACATCGTCCTCGACGATTAAGATATTGATGGATTCCATTTCATTTGTCCTCTTTATTTAAATAGATTGATTTTCTGAAGCTGCCGGTACAAAAGGTTCGCCGCCACGCCTACCACGATCCCTGTCGGGATGGCGAGCAGCATGAGAAAGGGCAGATAAGACCAGAACAGGTTCATATTTTGCACCACAGCGGCCGCTGCGGCCAGCTGGCCCAGGTTGTGGGACACTGCCCCGAGTAGGCTGATGGTGATGAGGGACAGCTTTTCTCTGGCGGCCTTTAAAAGCAGGGCCATCACCCCAAGGCTCAGGAGCCCTCCGGCCAGGGAGTAGAGAATCGCACTCATGCTGCCAAATAAAAAGCCGGATAAAAAGATCCGTGCGGTGACGATGAGCAGGGTCAGGGGAGTGCCCAGAGTCAGCAGTGAGATGAGGGTCACGATGTTGGGCAGGCCGACCTTGGCTCCGGGCACAGGCATGGGGATGGGCACCAGGGATTCCAGATAGCTGAGAATTAAAGCCAGTGCGGTGTACAGGGCAATGACGACCAGGCGGCGCGTTTTGTTTTCCATTTTAAGGCTCCTGTATGATTTCAAGAATCAGCCGGTGGGGCAGGCAGGCAATGGTCTCTCCAGGGGACTGGATCGCCGGGCTGTGCACGCACACCTGGTTATCGCAGTCTGCGCTTTCGACCCGGGCGCTGCGGTCTTTAATGACAATGGTGTTGCTGCCGAGGTCACTGGTGATGGTTTCGGTATGGTCCTGACTCAGCGGCAGCGTGCGGATAACCTCACCGTTCTGGCTGACCCGCAGCATAAGGCCGGAGCTCTTGCTGTTCATGAGGTGGAAGATGCCGAAGGCGATGAGGGCAACGGCCACAACCCCGGCAATGATGATCAGATCACGTTTTTTCATGTTTGGTTTGTCCTTTGGTTCATTCTAAAGTCCATTTTAACGAAAAAAACAGTCTTGGTAAAGAGCAACTTTTTTGATATAATCACTTCTTAAGACGGGAGGCGACGATTTTATGGAAAATTATGATGATATCCGGCAGCTCAAGGTGACCACCGACGGCTATGTGGGAGACGGCTATGCGGCCTGTATTGATTTTGAAACGGGTAAGGCCTGCTGGTCTGCCAGTGCGCTTTTTTATCAACCCCCCAAGTATTTAAAAACACTGGATACCGAGGCGCTGGACGCCTTGAAAAAAGGGATGGCGGAAGCTGGTGTACTGCAGTGGAAGAAAAAATATTATGATCTGAGCTGTCTGGACGGCCCAATCTGGGAGATGACCCTGGTTTTTGAGGATTGTGAAAAGAGACTGGGAGGCACCGCGGCATACCCTGAAAGCTGGGAAGATTTTTGCGGGCTGCTGAGTGAAGCGCTGGGAAAAGACTTTAAATAATGGAGAATGAAAAATTCTCCATTAAAAAAGTGGCGTAGTCTGAGACTGCGCCTTTTATCCAGATAAGAAAAAAGTCCAGGCGCCACGGTAAACAGCCAGGAATCATGCCACTTTATCGGAAGAGCCGGACACTGGAGCGATCAGGCATTTGCCTTTCCTAATAAGATGCGTGAGTAAAAGCAGTGCCGCAGGACATTTTTTCTTCCTTAGGTAAAAGGCTTCGTCTCTTGAGGTTTTTTGACACACGGTAATGGAGAATGAAAAATTCTCCTTTTTTTGTATGTAAAAATCTGGCGACAAGGAAAGGCGGCGGCTAGAGAGGCGTTTGGAGTGGCAAAAAATAAAAAAGCAGATGTTATTTTAACATCTGCTTTGTCACCAATTAAATGGTGCGAGAAACGGGAGTCGAACCCGTACGTGCGTAGCACACACGCCTCTGAAACGTGCTTGTCTGCCAATTCCAACACTCTCGCACAGCGCTCTTTTTTCCTGAGCGGCGACTCATTTCCTGAGTGCTTGTATATAATAACTTTTTTTGTCCGCTTTGTCAACACTAATTTTAAAAATTTTTAACTTTTTTTTCGAAAATATTTTTCAGCATAAAAAAATACGATTTTTCTGCATTTTAGCTTCAAAAATAAAGCGCTGCATTTGAAGAAAATCAATTAGTAATTGTAAAGTAGTGCAGGCTGAGATAAAATAGCTCTATAGCAAAAGGGAGAGATGATAATGAAAAAATGGGAAGATTCTTTTACAAAAGATATTTTAGATAATGGATATGCGCTTTTTACAAACGACCAGGTTCTGGAGGCAGTGCGCTGTGATAATGGCTATGAGGCAGTGGTGCGCGATACAAAGGACTACCGGGTGATGATCGAAACAGAATTTGGCGAGGTCGCTGCCATGCACTGCGATTGTACCTATGCGTCAGAGGGTGCTCACTGCAAACATATGGCGGCAGCGCTTTTTACCCTGACGGAAAGTGTATCCGAGACGTTCAGGGACCCATGGCAGTTTGAAAACACTGAGCTGTACGCCCTTGTACAGGGAGCGAGAGAAAATGAGCTCAGAGATTTTATCTACGAGCTGGCCTGTGCGGACAGGAACCTTGCAAACCGCCTCTGGCTCCGCTTTTTTAAGGGGGAGAGCATTGAGGAGCTTCGCCCTCTGGAACGCTCTCTAAACGCCCTCTGCAAGAAATATCTGGGGCTGGAGCAGTTTATCCCATACTGGGATGTAAAGGACTTTTGTGAGGAGATTGAGCAGTTTTATCACGAGAATCTCGAGGCCCTGATGGTCCGGGAGCATTATGGGAGTGCCTTTGATTTTACCGCCATGGTTTACACCAAGCTCTGCCAGATAGAGATTGATGACTCCGACGGAGATATTGATTTTATTGCCCAGGACTGCGCAGAGGGATGGATGAAAATTCTGCCTCACATCAATGATGAGGCCGAGGAGCGGAGGATGCACCAATGGTTTATGAATCGTCTGGGCGGCGAAACGCTTGACTATCTCGAGGACTATGTCTTTGATGTCTTTATGAAATGGGACTGGAAGCCGGTGCTGCTTGCCGAGAGCATGAAAACCGTGGACTGGCTCATCCGGAGCGCCACACAGGAGCGGCTCGATTACTGGCTTGAAACCTATGTTGTCTGCCGGGTACAGCTCATGGAAAGGATGGAGCTGCCAAGGGAAGCCATCGAGGCCTACCAGAAAAAGTACTGGCGTTTTTCCGGAATCCGGAATACCGCCATCTCTTTGAAAATTCAGTATGGCGAGATGGACGCCGCCATTGGGATGATCAACGAGAGTATGGAGATGGACCGGGACGACCCTGACAAAATCGATGAATACCACCGTGTGCTGGTTTGGCTTTATGAAAAGCTGGGCAGGCCCGAAGCCCTGAAAAAGACACTGGCAGAAATGCTGGTGGGCGAGGATTTTGTCAATCTGGAGGATTTCAAAAAGCTGAAGGTTCTCTGCGGCGAGGCGGAATGGCACGAGCTTCGTGAGGAAATATTCAAAGGCGTGGATTATGACCATAATCTGCGTGATCTGTACGAGGAAGAGGGGCTGTGTGAACGTCTTCTGGAAAACATCCGCACACAGGGAGATCTCTTTGATCTGGATTGCTATGAGGAAACGCTGAAGGCCGGATGTCCAGAGGCTGCTCTGGAGCTCTATGCCGAGTTTTTGAAGGCCATGGTCAAAAAGGCGGCAAACCGCAAAAAATATCAGCAGATCGTGGATTATCTGAGAAAAATGCAGGACTATCCCGGCGGGCCAGAGAAGGTACGGGTCCTGACTGCGGACTGGCGCCTCCGCTACGCCAAACGGCGTGCGCTTATGGAGAAGCTTGAAGCACTTTGACAGAATTTAAAAGGCCATGGCGCTCCCAACAGGACACCATGGCCTTCTTTAGTCTAAAGAAACCATTCCGGTTCGGCCCGGCGCTTTAATCCCTCCTCAAGCTCGTGCTTGTGGTAAAGATAACCCGCGTCATCATAGTAACGCGCGTGAACCGGGCATTTTTTTATACAGGCGCCGCATTTTATACAAATGCCTGTGTAAATCCGCACATCATCGTGGCTGATGGAGCCCATGGGACAAACCTCAGAGCACAGCTTACAGTCGGTACAGGTGTCGTCTGTAAGCGGTTTAACCTTGCGGATATCTACGGGAGTGCCTTTGCGGTCCCGCGGCTGATAATAGCCACGGTATGGGGCTGGTGTGCCCTTGACAGCCACAGGTGAGGCATCCTGGATATTGGTGATGGCAGCGGCTTTCTCATAGGTTAATCCGGCGAACACCAGGGCTTTTTCCATATCCTGCCCGTCCGGGCGTCCGGCTGCCAGTACATCAGAAAAAGAGTGTTCACCGATAAAGGCCCCTGCTGTAAGCGTGTGAAAACCGGTTTTTTCAAGGATATCCCGAAGCTCGATCAGGGCATCGTCATAGTCTCTGTTGCCATAGAGTACCAGAGGAACAGCCGCAGCGCCGTTTCCCTCCAGGGTCATCAGGTATTTCAGCAGTACATTGGGCACACGCCCTGCGTAGACCGGTGTGCCGAATACCACCAGATCGTCAGCTTCAAAGCTTTTTGGCGCTTTTCGCTCCTCGGGCAGTGTAAAGTCAAAGCTTTCACAGGGTCCCCCAAATTTTTGTGACAGGTTATCGGCAACCGCTGTTACCAGCCTTTTGGTGGTGCCGGTAGCGCTGAAGTATACGGCC
>CAUEUD010000066.1 GCA_959020865.1 Eubacterium limosum
TATAATAAATGCACAGAGCAAAGTAAACGAAAAAGTTTACGTTGCGTCTAAAAACCATCGACCAACGGGAGAAGATCTTATGAAGCAAACCATCGGCCAGCGCATCCAGCTGGCTTTAGAAATAAACCATATGCGGCAGAGCGACCTGTCCAGGAAAACCGGGATCAGCCCCTCTGCCATCAACCAATATATTTCCGGCAATTTTGAACCCAAGCAAAACAATATTTATCTGCTGGCAAAGGCCTTAAACGTCAATGAAGCCTGGCTCATGGGCTATGATGTCAGCATTGAGCGCAGCGATAACAGCGCCCCACTCATTACCGAGCAGGAGGTTGCCCTCCTGAAGCTTTTTCGGAAGCTCAGCGAGACTGGGCAGGAGGAAACGCTGAAGCGGGTGGAGGAGCTTACAGAGCTGTCCCGGTATCTTCCAAAATAAAAAAGCGGATTCCAATTTTTGGGGAATCCGCTTCTTCTACCAGTTTTTAATGTTTTCTTTTATTCTTTCAGCTTACTCCGGCGTACCAGATATCCAATCACAACCCCGATTAAGATCAGTCCTGCTGGGATATCCCAAAAGCAAAAGTTAAACATCTGTTTCACCTCCATTTTCATTCTGTTGTCGTTCGTCTTCCAGCTTCTTTTTCCGCCGCCTTAAGTCCCATTCAAACACAAAGGTCAGAATAAGGGCCAGAACAAGCAGAATATAATGCACAATACATTTTTCTGTGTGCTGTGTGCTGTCTTTCTGTGTCTCATAGACAGTAGGACCGTCGGATGTATTTTCTTTTTCATGATCTGTTTGCTGGATTTTTTTAGTCGCTTCGGGCTTTTGGGCCGTACCGCTGTTTTCTGCTGCGCTTTGGGCGCTCCCTGGAAGACTGAAAAGTCTGAAGCTGCGTGTTGTCGCTGCGCTGGTATCGGCATTTGCAATATCCACTGCCTGAGGCGTGGCCGCTGGCGCTTCCGGTGCAGTTGGTTCTTCCGGCTTGTCCGGTTCTTCTGGTGTGTCTGGTTCTTCCGGTGTGTCTGGCTCTTCCGGCGTGTCTGGTTCTTTCTTAACCTCCGTCGCTGTAATGGCGTAGGTTGAAAACCGGTCAGTCGCAAAGCTGAGCTTTGTTCCGTCTCCCAAAACCTCAGGAATCAGCACATCGGTCTCCCCTTGATGGATTCTAATCACATGATAAACATATTCGCCTCGGATTTCCTCTGGAATAGTCAGCGTGATATTGATGGGGTTCTGAAGATTGATAATCATTTCCTCAGAGACCGCTTCGCCATCTTCGGTGATAATGGTTACCTGTTTTAACATGTTGATGTCCAGATAGAAGACCTCACAGGATTCACACTTAAGGCTTTCCCGGATTTCCTCCATGGCCCTTTCGACCATTTCAATTTCTTCCTCTACAATTGTCTCGGGATCCTGCTTCGAAATATTTAAAACGACGTTTACCTTGGTAACATTGGGGTTCTGCGCCTCCTCAGTCAAGTCAACGCTGTTTAACAGCTCGCCTTGGTCGGCCTCCACCTCAACATCCTGGGCGTTGACAACCGCCTGATAGCTCTTGTTTAAAATAGTCACCTTAAACTTGTTTTCCCCATGGCTGCCAATGCTGATGGTAATATCGGCTTTTTCCTCGGTGTTGGGCATCATAATGGTGAAGGTGTTATCCTTGTTTTGGGTAATGTAGCCCGAAACGTCCTTCCCGTCTTTATTAACTGCCCGAATCTCCAAATCCTGTGGGGCTGCGTTGTAGAGCGGCGTAACCACCAGCTTTACATAAGTCTTTCCATCATCGGCCACATAATCGGCCGGCGTCAGAATATTGTAGCTTCTGGGGTTTTGGTTGTCGACCACAGCTGCCAGCAGTTCACTGGTCTCTTCACTATCCGGCAGACGCCTAATATGCTCAGCCTTAAAACCAAGAATGGTGACCTTGCTGTCGTCTGCCTTGGTCTTGAACTGCCAGGCATCCTTTCCGCCGATTTCGGCCGATGGATTGCCATTCGTATCCCATACAAAGCCTGCACCTGCCACCGCATAGTAGCTGGTATTTACCTTAAGGAGCTGCGGCAGGCTGATCATAATCATCTTGCCGTCAATGTCAACACGGTTGTTGGAGCTGTGCAGCTCTGCTGCAACCGCCCCGGTTTCCGCCTCGTACAGGGTAATATAGCCATCGCCCTTCTGTACTGGCTCGTCGGCCATCATGGACAGCCCGGTGCCGGTATCCACATCGACTGCGCCGTTTTTAGGCGACAGCGGGTACAGGACAGGGTACTGCTGGTCAATTTTTACAACGTAGCTTCTTTCGCTACTGTTACCGCTGTTGTCCCTGGCCATTACCTGAATGGTGTGGATACCCTCAGCCGCAATTTCGGACTCAAGCCGATGGCTTTCTGTCATGGCGCTGCCAAAGGTCTCTGGCCCGTAAACCACAGGGGCTTTTCCGTCTTCCTGAAGACTTACCTCAGCCAGCCCGCTTTCCGGATCGGCAATGGTAATACTGTAGCCAACCACATTGTGGTACCAGCCCGCTTCATCTGCCTCCTGTTCACTAATCAGATCACTGATTTCCGGGCCGCCGGACTCAATAGTCCACCGGTTATCCTCTGTTTTCTTCGTCTCTTCTCCCAGGGTATAAGACTGGGTGGTATTTCCCGCTTTATCCTTTGCGCTGTATGTCACGTCACTGTGTTTAGTGCCTGTTGGCAGCTCCAGAACAAGCTGGTTATTTTTGAGTACCTTTGTCTGTTTCTCACCTCCGATGGTGTAACTATAGGTCTGGTTTCCGCTGACAGTATCCTCCGCGGGAATAACGACCCTCAATGTGCTGTTATAAAAATTGCCAAAGCTGAGCCAATGGATCAGCTGCTGTACCGGGTTCAGGTCAATGTCGGTATACTGGATATTGCTGGTGTCCAGAACCGGCGGCTGACGGTCGAGATTGACAGCTTCCGGCTTTTCAAGCAGGCTTTCATTTCCGGCGCGGTCACACACCTTGAAGGTAATGTCATAGCTGCCATCTTTGTCCACTTCAATGAAATTGCTGCCGTCGTCCTGCCACGCTTCGGGGCTGGCGCTCCATGTTTTTCCGCCGTCCAGACTGTAGCTCCAGTCCTTCAGGCCATCACTGAGCACACCCTCTGACGGGTCTTCTGCCCAGATTTTCAGTTTTCTCGGCATGGTATTCGTATACCAGCCGCTATTCACACTGGCGCCGTCGGCCTCAGTAAGGCGAAGTTTTTCGGGCGCTGTGGTATCGGCCATTTTCAAAGCCTTTTCCGGGCTTGTGGCCCCGGTATTATCCGCGGCATCCACAATACGGGCGGTGATCTGCCCGTTCACAACTTTGCTGCTGCTGTCAAAGGTGACGCTTAAGCGTTCCATGGCCTGTGCATCTGACCAGGTTACACCGCCGTCCAGGCTGTAAGCCCAGCTTTTAAGCGGTGCTGTCTGGTCGCTTTCATCGGCCATATCCGGCGTTACATTCAGGGTCACGCTTTGGTTTGTTATGCCGCTTTCTGCAAGCTCTCTTCCCTGGCTGTCTTTCAGGCTGACTGTCGGCGCTGCCGGCGCAATGCTGTCGTGCTTAAGGGTAAAGGAGGCTGTGCTGGTATTATTCCAGGCATCGTTGATGATGACCGGAATGGTATAGCTGCCTTGATGGTCCTTATCGATCGTTACCTGGAAGGAAGCGGTGAGTCCATCTTCACTGATCTCCTTTTCGGGGTCTGCCGGATAGCCACCGTCGGCATCCTGATAGTAAAGATTAGTGATCTTGTTGGTGTCTGGCATCGCGACAGGGTTGCCGTTTTCGTCCGTAAGGCCGCTGTCAGCGGGCTTGTAGATCTTGTCCCCATGAATAGACGCGTTGACGGTAATGGTGACACTGTCGGCATTGTACCAGTCCTCGGCGTTTGGCTGAGCATCGGTGGTGAAGGTAATGTCTGCGCCGGGCATCTGGGCCGGGACGATCATTTCGGATGATATGGAGCCATCGTCAATGAGTCGCAGGTTTTCTGCGTTGTCGCTGATCCTCGTGATATAAACACGCTCGCCTACCATGATGTCTGAGACATCGACCCTGATCTGGCCGTTTTCGTCACAGTCCTCTGTGGCGGTGATGATCTGGCTGTCTAGATTCTTATACTGATACGTGACGGTTTTTCCGCCGCTGGACTTATCCAATACGCTTATCAGCAGATAAATCTTTGTGCCTTCCGCAGTGCTTTCACGGGTGTAGCCAAAGCTTACACCCTCTGGCGCAGTGCTGTCATAACAGACCTCACCGCTCGTCTGGCCCGCAGAATCCACATAGGAGCCGTCAATGGCTCTCGGCCATGCCTGTACGTGGTAAATACCGTCGGCTGAACCATCGTCAGCAGTGGGGATAACCAGCCGCTTCTGCGGCCCAGGGCTTGACGGCACCATGACGCCGGTAAGGCTGTCCTGCTTTTCGCCGTCATAATTTGTCTCATAATAATATTCTGTCCTTGCCGCGATGTTGGCATCGTCACAATCCTCAGCCGCGATTTCGACCACAGGTATCTGGTTTACCCACTGTCCGTTTACGTCACTGCCGTTCAGGGTAATACTGAGCTGCGGTGCGGGCGGCATGGCCCGGCTGATGACCACATGCTGCGGCGCGGTCTGGAAGACATTGCCCGCCCGTGTGGTTACCTTAAAGCTGTAATCTGCGTTGGTTTCCTCGTCAATGCGGTGCTTCCTGGCCGCGGCATCGTTAATCACGCTCCATTCCTGATCCTTATTGGTCTGATATTCGATTTTGCTGATGCCAGAAAGCGGTTCTCCTGCTGTCTCGGTATCTGCGGCCATGAGACTGGCCGTCACGGGGTAGGTCGTAATATCCCCGCTCATATAGGGCTTTTCAACTGGAATGGCTGCGGCGTCCGGGTTATCCGGATCGGCCTTGGCGTTTTCCAGATAGCTCAGCACAGCTGTCAGCGTTACACCTTTTTCAAGATTCACATGCTCATAAACCGTCTGCTGATTGCCGGACTGATCTGTCACCACAACGGCAATGACCTGATCCTCACCTGTCTTTTCTACCTTTAAGGCAGCGTCTGTGAGGGTGTCGGTTTTTTCACCGCTGTAGCTCTTTTCCATAACCTTATTACTCCGGTCATCTTCACTGGCGCCCACGTAGACCTCGGCCTTTTTGAGGCCGCTGTCCGCGTCGGAAAGCTTTACCGCAAAGGGAACTGGCTTGATATACCAGCCGTTGTCACCCCTGATATCCGCGGTATCCTCCAAGTCAATGACAGCCTGAGGCTTGTCGGCCTCTACCATCACGCCATCGCTGATTTTTTCCGGACTTTCAAGCCCTGCTACATCTTTTGCTACCGCCTTAACGTGCACGTCTGTATCTACGGGCAGGGTAAAGCGAATCTTTCCGCTGCCGTCTGCGGTTACGGTGTTTTCTTCCTGCACCTCTCCGCTCTTGTTGTCTACCACTTGGTAGTCAACGGTGTCCATGCCTGAGCCTGTATCGCTGGCCTGTATTTCCACCTTTATCTCTTCTTTAAAGAAATGTCCGGCAGTTACGCCGCTGAAGAAGCGCGCAGCCGCACCGGTATTAATACGTTCAAAACGGATCGCCCCGATCTCAGGCGCGTCGGTATCCACCTTCACGGTCTGGATACCCGTTAAATCGGATGTATTTCCCGCGTCATCGGTGGTTTTGCCCACCAGCTCATAAACACCTGTGCCCAGCTGGGACAGGGTGTCTGCCGGTGTGTCAAAATCTTTAACCGGTATGCTCTCATCCTCCTTCATCACTCGCAGAGCCGGGTTCACAGCACTGCGCTCTACCTCATCCTTATCTAAATTCGGCTGATCCTCCCTGGCCACCTTAACGGCGCCCGCCAGCTCATCGGCTGTCAGCGGCGTGGTACGCCACTCGTTCCCGCCTGCCATGTCCTGCAAAGCAGGCTGGGCGGGGGGCACAATGTCAATTTTTACTGTTTTTGTGACCACTGGGGATTCCAGCCCAGAGCCAGTTATCCCCTTAAAGAAATATTTCCAGCCTTTGGCGCCGGTCGCTTCATCCGCCTTCAGGCTTTCGCCGGAAAGGGCAGACCATTGCTCAGGCTCTGGATCGTCAAGGTCTTTGGCTATGCCGTAATAGTAGGTCACACCCGACTGCGGCAGCTGGATGCCGTCGTCCAGCGACAGGGTATAGGCAGCGCTGACAATCCATTGGCTTTCCTCGCTATAGTCGGCATCGACCTTTATGGCAAAGTCCGGACTGCCCGGCTGGTCGGTGTTTCCTGCGTCGTCCAGCCATAGCTGATAGCGTGCCGGATCACCGTCGATGCCCGCGCGGCTGACAGCTCGCGCAAGTATTTCGCGCTTGCCGTTCTGCGTTACCTCAAAGGTTTTATCCGCATTGGCGGCCTGCCAGGTCGTGCCGTCGTCCAAGCTGTATTCATAGGTCTTAATGCCAGAGATAATCTCCGCCTCGTTTTCCGGCTTCAGGCTAAAACGCACCGGACCGGCTGTCCAGCTGTTTTCCTTCACGCCCTCTGGCGACTGCGGCTTAAGGGAAACCCTCGGGCTGCCGCTGTCCGCAATCAGGCGCAGGGCAGAGGCCGGTGTATTGTCGTCCGACCACACCCCCGCAATATTTTGTGCCTTTGCGTAGATGGTTCCGTCAAAATTGGAGATGGTGACCGGGCTGCTGTACTTCTTCCAGCCATCCAGTTTCAGACTTTCGCCCTTTTTCACCAGCTGGTACTGCATTTCACCTTGAATGCCCAGGGTGTCGGCCGCGGTAATGACGGCCTTTACAGTGCCTTGGTATACCGGCGTTCCGCTGTCCAGCGTATCGGCTGGCTGCGGATTATTTTCGAGCGCAATGCTCATCTGCGGCTGTGTCAGGCTCAGGTGCAGCACATTGCGCACTGTCTGTGACACATTTCCTGCCGCATCGGCCGTATAAGCCTCCAGCATCCAGGCGCCGTCCGATAAATGATCCTTGGCGACCGTAACGTTTGTCTTATGATCGGCAGCCGCCTGATAATCCATTACCTCCGCGTCCGTCTTATAAAAACGGTAGTACAGGGTCCTGGGCGATTGTTTATCCGAATCGCTCTCGGTTTCGGGCATGGTGATCTGGATGTCCTCTTTGGCCGCGTACCAGGTGTCATTGTCAATGGCACCGCCGCCCATGGTAATGGCCGGCGCGTCCGGCGCTGCCGGGTCGTAGGCGGTTTTCCAGATCTGGGGTTCACTGGCAACACCCGCTTTATTTTTGGCGGTAAAGACGTATTCCGTCTTGCCTGCCGGGGCGGTTACCGTATAATGGTTGACGGCGTTTCCGTCTGTTTTATATTCGTCGTTATGGTTATACAAAGAATCGCCGTCTGTGGACAGGGTAAAGCCCACGGGCTGGTTTGTCCAGACATCGTCTGCGGCTCCCTGGGCCGCCGTCCCGTCGGGTTGTACCTCAAGGGTTGGTTTTTCCGCGTTCAGCTTCACGTTTTTTTCTACCGTCTCACTGATATTGCGCACGTTGGAAACCGTCCGGAACTGGATGCGGTATTCGCCGTCAGCGTCAATGATTACACCGGCCGCTGGCACCTTTGTCCATTCTTTTGTTAATACGCCGTTTTCATACTGCTGGTATTGCAGCTCATAAACGCCGGATAAGGGTTCGGCCGCCGGGTTTTGCACACTAAAGGTAACGGGCGTGTCGGTCCAGCTGTCCAGCGTACCGGCTGCTGTTACCTGCGGCGCGTCTGGTCTGGCGGTCTCGACGATAAAGTCTCCAGTGCCGGAGGAGGCCGTGTTGCCCGCGTTGTCCTCCGCTGTAGCAGTCAGGCTGTATCTGCCGTCTGCCAGCTCAAAAGGCGCGGCATATGGCGTGGAGCTTACATCTGCACTGCTTTTTTTATAACGTATTTCCTTAAGACCGCTGTTTGCGTCCGAAGCCCCAAGGCTGACCGTGGGGGCTTCATTGTAAAGCTTATAGGCTGTTCCTCCCTGGGTTACGGTAATCTCTGTATTGCTTTCATTCTGTACTGGCACGGCACTGAGAACCGGCGTATTTACCATCGGCGCTGCTTTATCCACCCGCACTGGCACGGTTACCGCGTCGGTCGTATTGTTTCCGTCGCTTCTGCCGGTAATGGCTGCCTTGAAATAGCGAGGCTGGCTGGTGGTGGTGTTTACTGTACAGGTTGCAGCATTCTGACTACTGGCGTTATTAATCCCGCCTGTACTCCAGGTATTTTCATCGGTTGAAACCTGATATTGGCTGAAATTGCCAAGGATGGTGCCATCCTTTTTCGTGAATCCCAGCTTAATTTGAACATCCTGATTGGTCCAGTTTCCATCATAGGGGCTGCCGCTCACAGTGGCGGTGGCCGTAACCTGTGGCAGGTCGGTGTTGATGGTCATGCCGTCCGTTGTAATGCGCTTGCTGTTGCCGGCTTTATCGGTGGCAGTGGCCACGATGTAGCCCGCGAAGGTTGGCGCTACACTAAAGGTAGCGACCGACGCGCCGCTGACGGTTTTCGTTTCTTTTAATGTGTTGGTTGTTTTTTCATATAAATCATACTGGATAGCCGCCATGCCGCTCAGGCTGTCATTGGCCTTGATGGTGACCTTGACGGTTTTGTCATAGTTTTGATAGACTGTCGGCGCCGCAATGGAATTACCGGCCACGGCCAGGCTGTTGGAGTAGGAGAGGTCATTAACACTCACGCTAAAGGGCTCCGGCGCGGTGGTATCCACCTTAAACACCTTTGAAGCCACCGTCGACTGGTTATGCTTTCCTGCCAGATCGACCGCTTCGTCATCGGCCCAGGTTTCCAGCGTGTAGATACCATCAGCAATGATCTGCGGGCCTTTGCCATTGGCTTCGTAGTTTTGCCCAGCAAAGCTGTTTTGGCTGGTAGAGCAGCCGTTAATGGCGCCGCTCCGGTGTTCACCCACAAAGCCGCCAACGGTATCGCTGGCTGCCGGGACCGCGCCCTTGGCGGAGGTATTGATGAGCGCGCCCGTATTAATGCCTGTGGCGCCGCCCACGCTCCCGCTGCTGCCGGTTAAAGCCGCATCCGTCAGGCAGCTTTCAATATTGCCCGCGCTGCTGGCCGCCAGGCCGCCCGCCGCGGTGGTACCATTGATGGCGCCAAAGGTTTTCACGTTGCGGATCACCCCTTTTGCGCCCAGCGCGCCTACAGCGCCGCCTGCATTTTGGCCGGAGACGCTGCCGCCGCCGTAAATAACGTTGATGAGCATGCCCTGGCAGTCTCCGGCAATCCCGCCAGCGTTGGCGGTGCCTGTTACATTGACATTGGCCTCAACGGTACTGTCAGTAATGCTCTGGCCCTCGGCTAAAACACCTACGATACCTCCGGCGTTGCTACCCGTGACGCTACTGCCATTTTCTATCTTACAGCCGCTTAAAACGCCGCTGTTCGTACCCGCAATGCCGCCAGCGTTCGTACCGCCCTGCACAGCGCCGGAGTAGGTACAATCCTTGACGGTGCCGTTGTTGACGGCGGTAATACCGCCCACATTGGCTGCGCTGCTCGTAACGTTTCCCGTTACCTGGCAGTTCTGGATAATGCCCGTATTGCTTCCGGCCACGATGCCGCCCGCGGCATTCACTATGCCCTTTACCTTAGAATAGGTGACCATACCGGTGTTGTCTCCACCGATGAGGGGCTTGCTGTTTGCGGTGCAGTTGAGAATATTCCCCTGGTTTTTACCGCTGACCAATGAGCCGCCCGTCACGTTAACATTGGCGATGGTTGCTGTATTGGTAAGACTTGCAAAGGGGGTGCCCGTAATGGTATAGCCGTCGCCGTCCAGGGTTCCGGCAAAATCTGAGATGCCGGTAAAGCTGCCCAGATCAATGTTATCGCCCAAAACATAAACACCCGCCTTTGTAAAGGCTGTCTCCGACGGATCATTTATTTTCTTAAAGTCCTCCGCTGTCCGGATAATGGCGTCTACCTGCTGAGGTTTACCCTCATTTGAGACCAGCTGGGAGGTTGGTTTTTGGGCGAGATAAACTAAGGTGTTGACCAAAAGCTGTGTTTCGACTTTGGTCGCACCGTGATAATTTTTCTGCGGTTCTCCAGTCCCCGTTAAATTATTATTAGCTAAAGCACTGTGTCCAATTTGTGACATAGCGACATTTCCATAAGTTGTTAGATAAAAATTACGTCTGTCATTGATATTGGGGTGAACAAATTGTACCCAAATATCCCCATTGGCAATCTGGCGGTTGGTATGGGTCATACCGATGTTAAAGGTTTCATTACTAATATATCCTGCTTGGCCGGACATTTTTGACAACTCTCCCTTAATATCATAGGGATAGCGTGTAATATAACCCTCTTTGACAATTTTAGCCTGTGTTCCTGAAACAAGATCCCATTGATAAACATCCTGTGTGTTTTTATCAATTTTTGCCATCGGCGCAAATATCTCATTCATGACGGTGCTTCTTGCTTCCTTATCTGCCCAAACAGAGTCATGGCCTATTAAGAATCCATTGCCAGCGTTCATGTAATCTCTCAGTGCATTTGTTACTCCAGGTGTATTCTTGAACCCATTATAATCTTGACTACTAGGATCAGGCTCTTTACCCCAATCCTCCCCGCCATTGGCGTCTGTAATACCAAGGACAGTAACATCATACTTATAATTTCCACTTCCATTTTTTACACTTAGCAGTCCAGGATTTTTGTTAAAAGTACTTAGTTTTACAGCATATACATTGATCTTCAGCCCACCGTTGTTTGGGTCTCCCTGCGTAAAAACCGTAGGCAAACTATTATAATTTTCGCCCGTTAAACTTCCACTCTTAAGACTCAAACCCGCATCCTGCATCCATATTCTCAAACGGTCAGCAGACTCCGGCTCATTCCAATGAGATGGAGAAGGATAAATGTGTAAAACATTAATCTCTCTCTTATTGATCGTAACATCTTTCTTGACCGGCGGCACATAAGCCTTTGCGCCGCTGCCGCCCGAGGGTGTCACGCTGTTGGCTTTTTCGGCGGTAGCGAGCACATCCTTGCCGCTGTTATGATCGTTATGGATGGCGGTTGTGCTGCCGCTGCCCGAGTAGCTGCTGTTTAAAATAGACTGGCCCAGGGTGGCGGGCACTGCGGTGTTAGCGCTGCCTTCGGTGTACAGCTTGTAGTAGGTGGTCTGGGGTGCGGTCTTATTATCCCACGCAGGTTCTGCAATAGTGATAAGGGGTTTAATGCCCTTATACCAATCGTTTAAGCTGCCATCCAGATTGGTGCCGTCAGGATTATTTACAACCTGGATTTTTGGTGTTTCTGGCACCACGCGGTCCACCTTTACAGGCATGGGCGAGGTGTTATCCGATATAACGCCAGACTCGGTAATGGCCCTGAAGTAAAAACTGGCGTTGACATCGCCGGGGTATTTGAAATTCATGCCGTCCTGAGGGGCGGCGGTGTAGGCCGTGTTAATATCCTGCCAGGGCTTGGCGTCTGCTGATTCACCTTCCGCCACGGTTTTATACTGGTAGCGGATGCCCGACAGGTTTGTGCCGGTGTTGGAAAGATCAAAGGCCGCGGGGATGCTGTACCACTTATTGGTAAGGATAGTACTTGGCTGCGCAGCCCCGACAATGGGCTTTTCCTTGTCAATCTTATAGGTAATCTTTTTGGTATAGGTGTTCCCCGCGCTGTCCTTGGCGGTAATTGCAAGTTCAGACTTTCCGCCGTTTGCCATCTGGCTCTGGACATCGTCGGTATAGGAAAAGGTAATGGGGTGGGTGTACAAGCCGGTTTTCGGATCTTTTTCGGCCTGTAAACTGCTGACTCTTGTCCCACTGTAATCCAAGTCAAAATTACTAAGGCTGAATTTATCACCGTTTGTCCCTTCAATGGCAATCCTGTCAATATCGGTAGTAATCCCGGCGGGCACATCCTCAATTTTAACCTCCAGCTCTACCTTCTGCTGCCATTTAGTAATGTCCTGCCTGGGCGTAATGCTGATCTCAGGCACATCGATATCCACGATCAGGTTTCGGGTACGTTTTTCTGTCACCAGGCCTGCCTTGGAGGTCACGCGCACTGCAATGCCGTTGATAAAACCATTCTTTAACTTTTCCGGTCTGGCCGCGTCGTAGGTCTGCCAGACAGCAGTGGCGCTGTCTAAGCCTGCGCTGGTATCCAGATACTGGTATTCGATTTTTTCAATGCCGCTCACGGCCTCGGTGGCTTTGATACCCAGAGGGCCTTCTGTATTGTGGGCGATAAAATCTTGTGGCCCCCAGGTATCCGGGTCGATAAGGGATTGTTCAAGATGCTTGATCTCTGTGATAACAGGGTTTTCACTGCTTACCTTGTAGGTATAAACGTCCTCGTCGCATTGGTTTCCGGCGGCGTCCCGGGTTCTGGTCTTAATAGTGTACACACCGTCTTTATCCAGCGCCAGGCTCTTTTCATCTACCTCGCCTTTCTGGTTACAGCTAAGGGTTTCAGATTTTAACGGCGCGCCGCTGTCCGCCGCACTGTCGGCAGCTTTGTAGTAAATATCCAAGATGGCGGTAATGGGGCTGACGTCTGTGCTGGCCAGCCTAAACTGCACCGTCTGGGCTTTATCATTGATCCAGCCCCGGCTGTTTGGGGCATCGGGATTTTTAAGCGCTACCTGGACCGCGTCCGGCGTCTGGGTATCCACCATGACGGATTTGATCTCCGAAACGGCGGTGTGCCCGGCCTCGTTCACCACCTTATAGCGGTGGACATAGTTCCCTTGAGTTTGGGTGATGGTGGTGAGGGGCGCGTCTTTATCCAAAAGTGCTTCGTTGAGCGGCTGCCAGGCAGTCCACTGGGTGTCGTCTGCGGCGGCTGGTTTGGTCTGTCCGTAATAGGTCAGCTTTGAGTTAAGCTGGCCGTTGGTGTTTTTAAGCACCAGCTCGGCATTTTGGGCAGACCAGTCCCCGAAGGTCTTATCCACTGGTTTTTTCCAGGACACATCCAGAACCGGGGCTTCCCGGTCGATATGCAGCTCCTCGGTGGTGTAGGTGGTCTCGTTGCCCGCTTTGTCGGTCACGGTGATCTTAATCTTATAATTGCCGGTTTTATTAGCCTGTACAGTGGCTGTGCGGGCTGCCGGTCCGGGCAGGCGGTTGTTATTTTCAAGCGGGGTGTCATAACTTACAGACAGCTCGGTGTTATCATCGCTGGTCACGGCTTTCATACTCTGGATACCGGATTCCAGCACTGTGGTTTTGCGGTCATTTAGCTGCAATTTCAATTGAACAGCACTGTAGACCTGGTTTTTCTCATAAACAGCTGGCACCTCCCTGCCGGCCTCATTATAGCGGGCTGCCTGGGTCTGGCTGTCTAAAGGTATGATCTCCGGCGCGTTGGGGTCCAGCATAAAGTGATAGCTCTCGGTTTTTTCTTTATTCACACTGTTGATGCCGCGCACGTATAAACGTCCGTTAAACTGGCCGCTTTTATTCACATTGAGGGTATGAGTGGTCTGCTGGTCGGTATAACTGGTAACTTCCCAGCCTGCCGGGTCGGGCTCGCTGCCGTCCGGCACAAACTGCCAGGACAGAGATTTGATGGAAGCACCCGCAGCCGTGTCTGCGATAATCTTAAAATCCGCGGTGTTTTTGGCAAAAAAGGCGTAATTTTCCTCATTGGTAAAAATATCAATGCCCGTTGACGCGCCATCCAGATTTACAGTGGTGTTCAGCAGAACCACACATTTACTGATCATCATCTCTTTTGTGTTTATTTTAGCTTCATTACCGCTTTTATCTCGAGCTTTAACAGTGAGATTTCCAATAAAACTCTGATCTTCTTCGACATGGACGGTGTAGCTATAGCGGTTATTCCCCTCGGCGATGGCCGTATGGGCGATGCCGTCTGCCCCGGTAACCTCGATGGTACCCAGACCGCTGACGGCGGTGTTGGTATCGTCCACTGTATAAGTGGTATCACCGCACTGGATACTGCGGGTATTGCCCGCGGCAGGGTCGGTAACGTCAAAGCTTACCTTGATGTCTTTATCGGCCCACTGGCCCGGCGTATAGCTGCTGCCGTCACCAGTGTTCTCATAGGTCAGATTGCTGATGACCGGAGCAGTCATATCTGGCTTGGGGTTAATGACAAACCGGGCGGTATTTGCTTCAAGACCATTAACCGCCGGAATATTGTTTACACTCTGCACCCGGTAGACACGCCGGCCATCCGGATTGGTCTCAAAGCGCATAGTATAAGTCCCTACCTCTGCAGGATTGTCCACCTGGCGGCCATCCTTGGTATAGGTATAGCGCCAGTCCTCTCCCTTTCGGGCGTTGGGCTGGTCGGTGGTAATAGCCGGGCTCTGGCCATTGCCGTTCCAGGTTTTATTATAATCCTTTACTGTGATATTTAAGGCTCCCATATGGACCAGATTGGGAAAACCATTTGAATCCTGCGCCCATTTATTTAAACTGGTATCCGACTGAGCATAGCTATTGAGTACATTGAGCACAGTGCCGTTGGTAAAGGACGACTGGGGCATGCCTGTACCGCCGCCGGACTGTCCGTTGGTATTCGTGTTATAATAGCTGTTTATCACTGCAGGGCGCTGATCCTTGACCCACTTAGCTCCCCAGTAACCCAGAGGCCGCTCCACAAGTCCCAAATTGGATTGGGGATAAATACTTCCCTTCTTTACTTGATGCCCCATACAACCCTTCGCCTCTCCATTAAATGATACACTGGTGTAACAATTTTTAATTGTACAGCCGTCAAAAGGCAGCGCCTGTGTGTCTTCCATCGCATAAGCATAGAAAAGGGATGGTGCCGTTATCCCACCAAGCAACAAAATCCCTATTCCCCTCTCAGACTCAGCCCACCCACTTAACTGGCCTGTAACAAAGCAGTTTTCGATTGTTGTGTTTTTTCCAGCTACGGCAATTCCTGCCACAGCAACAATCACATCATTATACCACCACTTGAACTTTGAGACTGATGCTTTAATTCCTTGAACTCCAACATTTTTAATAACCGCTTTATCCGTATATCCAAACAGGCCAACGGCGGCCGCGTTTCCTTTATATACATCTGTCCTAATCGTTCTAGCATCATAAACGACTGGAACGCTGTCCTTCACCTCTAAATTTTTAACAATAAACCCATTGCCATCCAGGCTTCCTCGAAAGGGCTGATAGCCCGTGCCGCTTTCCTTTTCTTCATATCCCACTGGCTTCCAGCCTCTGCCCGCCGCGTTAATATCACAAGTCAATCGGTAATGGGCGCTCAGATTTTGCCGCATATTATAAAGCTGATCAAAATTACTGATCAGGTAAGGGTCTTCCCTGGTACCTCTGCCACCATCATATAAGCTGTTGCTGCGCACAGCCGCCGCCGGGGTCGCCAAAGAAGCCCCCGCGGTTTTCGCCACCATGCGGTAGCTGGTGGCGCGGGTGGCAGCTTCATCGTCAATCTGAACGGTCAGGCTGGTGCCGGTGGCGCCGGGAATATCCCGCCAGCCGGTATTGTCGGCCTCGATGGGCGCGCTTTTTATTTTTTCGGTCTGTGTCCGCTTTTCTTCCTCATTTAAGACTTTTTCTCCTTCACCGGTCAGCGCCGGGTCGATTTCCAGGCTCTGTAGGGCGGCTTGCTTTTCCTGCAGGGCCACATCGGTGCTCTGGGGGGTATCGGTAAGGCCGCCCTCGGTGGTTTTCTGCCACTGATAGCTCAGCGCTTCGGGTTTTTCGGCCTGCACCCCTGCCGTAAAGGTAACGATGTCGCCCTTTTGTACATCCACATCCTGCGGCGCCTGGGTAATGGTCATGGGGTTGTCTACCGTTAAGGCCGGATCGGTGACTTCTACCGGCTCAGGCGCTGCTTCCGGGTCTGGATTTTGGGCAGGGCTGTCCCCGGTTACCTGGGCTTCGGCTTCTGGGCCTGCCGCCTCTGGAATCGCCTCAGCCGGAGTATTCTCTTCCGACTCACCAACGGCTTCCTGCATCTCCTCCGCAGGGTCTTCGGCCGCTTCCTCTGTCTGCGCGGCGCTATTCTCTGGCTGTCCCGCGTCCAGGACCGGGTTTGCTATTTTATACCTCACAGAACAGCTGGCTGCTCAGCTTGGGCCAGAGC
>CAUEUD010000067.1 GCA_959020865.1 Eubacterium limosum
TATTTAAAAAATTAATTTTGTTGTGAAATATCTTAAAAAAATAACAGCCCGTTGAGGGCTGTTGAACACTTAACCTAAAGTCAGATCCATTTTTTTGAAATCATCCAAATTCTTTTTGCCGCCAAGATAATAGCTAAACCACAAGATTGCCTCTACACCGTTAAAAAGCACTGTCCAAAAAATAGGCGAACCTGAAAAAAGATTTCCTACCAGGCCAAGGAGTGTAAAAATAAACATGATCATGCCAATGTTCCGCAACACTTTGGCCTTTTCGAGCCGACCGCAGAGCCGGATACCCACAATGCCGGCTGTGAGACAAATTCCAGCACCGATCAAAGACGCCACTGCTGTCATTATCAATACCATGGACGGGTTACCAGCCAGATGCTGCTCGATACCATCGGTATAGAATAGCCGGTAAGCGGCTTTCACTCCTGCCAGCAGCAGTACCACACACACAAGATTATACACACCATACACCGTAAAGATAACGCCTGTTACCTTTATCTGTCTTTTTCCACTGGGTTCCATCATAAAGCCTCCTTTACAAAAAACAACAGGCCAGAGAATTTAGAAGGTTGAATTTTTTTAACTGTGGTGTAGTTTTATTATATAACCATTCAGGTCTTTTGTAAACGAAATCTTAAAAAGCATTTGATCTGAACATATAAAAAAGCACCCTCACGGATGCTTTTTATCATTTCTTTTCCCTGTTTCTACTTTTCGTCGTCCTGGTCGTCCTCGACGATTTCGGCTTCGACTGTTTCTACGGCTGGCGCGGCGGCCATTTCGGCTTTGGCGTCGTCGTTATTGAGCTTGGCGCCCAGGAAGTACAGGCCGGCGAGCACGATAAAGGCCAGGTCCATAAAAACGCCGCTCATGCTGGCGCCGTTGATGATATTGATCACAGCGCTGACAATGGCCAGAACGGCTACAATCCCGCCGAGAACCATTAAAAGCTTGGCTTTTCCGGTATTCTTGGCAAAAATGACGCCTAAAATCCCAACGACCAGATAGAGTATTCCCATTCCCAGCAGCATACCGCCGCTGATCATGGCCATACGCGCGAGCTCGTCTGTGGAAACCGATGAGCCTGCCTGTGCAAGGGCGTCCTGTACAGCCGGGTCGTTTGCCACAGAGCCCATCATGCTGCTGCCAGCCATGGACAGTGCCCCGGTTAAAGCAGAAAAGGCGCCTAAAATAATAAGAATAATTGCTGTAACCTTGATAAAGGTTTTTCCGCTTGCTTTCATATTCAACCTCCTTAAACTGATTGAAAAACGCTTTGTTGAAGACAAAGAAGCCGTCTGTCAAAGAAGTGCCTCCGTCCGAGACTCTGCCTTTTATCCTGATAAGAAAAAGCATCCAAGCGTTGCGAGAAACGGCCAAGTGAAGCACTGTTTTCGCAAAACAGCCGGACATAAGTGCCATAAAGCATCAACTTCAATGGAGAATAGCCGTTTGTCCTAATAATGCCCGCAGGACGGCTTTTCCTTCCTTAGGTAAAAGGCGCTGTCTCTTAAAGTCCTTTGAAACGCCAGCTCTTTGTTGCAAACAAAGAAGATTCATACTTCTTTCAAGCTGACAAAGAAAGAGCACAGCCCGAGACTGCGCCTTTTATCCAGATAAGAAAAAAGGACCAGGCGCTGCTGTAAACGTCCAGAAATCGTGCCATTTTACCGGAACAGCCGGACACTGACGAGATAAAACCTCAACCTTAGTGAAAAAACAGCAGGTGCGGGCCAGTGCCCGCAGGACGCTTTTTTCTTCCTCAGGTAAAAGGCTTCGTCGCTCTGGTTCTTGACACTTTGAAAGAAGCTTTATACCTTCTTAATTATACCGGAACACTCTTGCCCTGTAAAGTAAAGAATTCTTAAAGAAGACCGCATAAAAGCCGCCGGACGGATCGGGGAGGATGCGCCGGCGGCTTTCACAGGGGTTATACTAACAATGATTTGATGCCAGGGGCAAAAGGTCATCTGTTTCACGCTCGCGTGAAACACGAAGAAATCCCAGGGCATCATATCTTTATCAGGCTTGTTTTGTAAAGATCCCAATGGCATGCTCGACATGGGCCTGCATTGCGATTCTGGCGGCTTCGGCCAGCTCGTCGTAACGAACCTCGGCCCGGGCCGCGTTTTCCTTTAAAAAGGCCTTGACGGCGTCGCCGCCGGCTAAGGACATATAGGTAAAGTAGTTGACCTTGGTGATGCCGTTTTTAATGGCCTCTCTGAAATCGGCGTCGCCAACGCCGGAGCCGCCGTGCATGACCAGGGGCATGTTCACAGCCCTGCGGATTTCCGCGATGCGGTTAAAATCCAGCTTTGGCTCGGCTTCGTACACGCCGTGGGCTGTGCCGAAAGCGATGGCCAGGGCGTCGATGCCTGTAGCCTCCACAAAGGCCAGGGCTTCCCCGGGCTTGGTGTAGCAGTCCTCTGGCGTGAGGTCTGCTTCCTCCTCGGAGGGTTCTCCGCCGCCCTCTGGCCGAAGGACGCGTCCCAGCTCTGCCTCGACAGAGACATTATAATTGGCGGCGGCCTGTACCACTGCGCGGGTTCCTGCCACATTTTCATCATAGGGCAGGGCCGATCCGTCAAACATGACTGAGGTAAAGCCCATTTCCATGGCGGAGAGCAGGTAGTCAATGTCTTCGCCGTGGTCCAGATGCACACAGACGGGCACCTGGACGGCCCTGGCCATTTCCAGCATGACGGGCCCGATGACCTTGAGGGGCGCAATGCGCTCATGGATCTGGGCGTGCTGTAAAATAACCGGCGCATCCAGCTTTTCGGCCGCATCCAGCACCGCGCGGATACTGGCGAGGTTAACGGTATTGAAGGCCCCCACCGCGTACTTTTTGGCGTAGGCGTCCTTCATGATTTCATTCAGGGTGACTAACATCTTCAGGCCTGCCCTTCCATCGACTTACAGGCGACAATATCGACGCCGCAGTCCACGATGTTCGGGATAATGACCTCGCCCATTTTAACCGGGTGATCCAGGCGCACCGCCTTGATCGCGGTCATGGCGTCCAGCATTTTATCCTTTGGCATGGGCTCCTTCGACTTGATGGGGATCAGGCATTCCTGGCCGCCGCAGCGCACCAGAACGGTGCTGGTGAGCATTCTTTCAGGCGCTACCAGTTCCTTTTCGGCAAATTTGATCCCGCGTTTGCAGGTGTTTCCTTCAACCTTTACGACCTTGTCGCCGTCCACGGTCACCACCAGGGCGCAGCCAGACGGGCAGGTTGTGCAGCACATTGTTACTTCTTTCATATTTTTACGCCTCCTTTACAGTCACTGCCAGGGGCTCTGTAAGCGCCTCCAGCTGCTCTGCTTTCAGCTTGATTTCTTCCATGATGCTCGGGATAAACTTCCGGGCTTTCCTGCTCTCAAAGACTACCTCGCCGCCGCTTGTGATTACGGCTCGGGCATTGTCCACCGGGCGGCCCACGCGGAACTTGACAATGACATGGTCATTTTCACCTTTATAAATTTTTGAAGGCACAGTGTAACGCACAAGTCCTTCCGGCTTGACAGCGAGGGCGTCTCCTTCCTTCGCCTTGGCCGCCTTGGCGTAACGGGCAGCGCTCGCGCCGGCCTCCTCTGCCTCCATGGTAACATTGTCCACGAGGTCGTGGACATGGAGCACATTACCGCAGGCAAAAATACCGGCGACGTTTGTTTCAAGCGAGTCGTCGACCAAGGGGCCGTTCGTAACCGGGTTCAGCTCTACGCCCGCTTTTTTTGACAACTCATTTTCCGGGATCAGACCAATGGACAGTAAAAGTGTATCGCACTCTATGGTTTCTTCAGTCCCCTCTACTGGCTGAAGGTTTTCGTCAACCTTGGTGACCTCAATGGATTCGACCCGGTCACTGCCGTTGATTTTGGTAACCGTGGTGGACAGGTGCAGCGGAATATCAAAATCGTCCAGACAATTTTTAATATTACGGTACAGGCCGTTGGGGTACGGCATCAGCTCGTACACGCCCACAACGTCGATGCCCTCCAGGGTCAGGCGTCTGGCCATGATGAGGCCGATATCGCCGGAGCCCAGAATGACAACCCTGCTGCCCGGTTTAAAGTTTTCCATATTCACATAGCGCTGAGCCAGGCCTGCCGTAAAAACGCCGGCCGGTCTTGATCCCGGGATCTTAATTGCCCCTCTTGTTCGCTCGCGGCAGCCCATGGCCAAAACCACGGCTCCCGCATTGAAAATGACTGTGCCTTCCTCATTGATCGCTGTGACCTTGCGGTCGTCTGTAATATCCAGGACCATGGTCTTTAAATAGCAGTCAATACCGGCTTCTTTGGCTTTATTGATAAACAGCTCGGCATATTCCGGCCCTGTCAGCTCTTCTTTAAAGTACTGAAGACCGAAACCGCTGTGAATACACTGGTTTAAGATACCGCCCAGCTCATCGTTTCTCTCGATGACCGCTACCCGGGCGCCGTTTTCCTTTGCTTTAACCGCAGCGCCCAGACCCGCAGGGCCGCCGCCGATAATGACGACATCATAATCTAAAATTTTCATTGCTCTACTCTCCTTAACCCTTCAGTTTTCCAAACAGTACCTGCGAAGCCTTTTCCTCGAAGTGGACTTCCGCTTCCGGAATCCCCAGCTCTCTGGCTAAAATCTGCATGACGCGGTACTGGCAGAAGCCGCTCTGGCAGCGTCCCATACCAGCTCTGGTCCGGCGCTTAACCGCCTCGACCGTCTTAGCGCCCACGCCCTCGTGAATGGCGGCGACGATTTCGCCCTCGGTCACCGTTTCGCAGCGGCAGACGATACGGCCATAGGCCGGGTCCTTGCGGATGAGCGCGTCCTGTTCCTCGACGGACAGCTTGCTGAAATCCGGCGCGGGCTCACGGTAAGGATTGTAGCCCTCGCGTTTTTTGAGCTCAAGGCCCGCGTCTGCCAGCAGATCGCGGACATACTCGGCGATGGCCGGTGAAGAGGCAGCTCCGGGCGACTGAATGCCAGCTGCGTGGATAAAGCCGGGCACTGTCTCGGACTCTGCGATGTAAAAGTCGTTGCCGTTGTCCAGCGCTACAGGGCGCTGGCCGGCAAAGGTACGGATAATTTTGCTGATGTCAATATCCGGCACCAGATGTCTGGCGCCAGCGATCAATTCATTAATGCCCTCGGCGTCGTTGGTCACATCTTCTTTGTCGTCCTTCATGGTGGCAGTGGAGCCGATAAGGGTGTTGCCAGAGACGGTCGGGATCAGGGCCAGGCCTTTGGTCTCCGGGCTTGGGCACGGGAACATAACCGTGCTGATGGGGGTGGAGAGCTCCTTGTCCAGCACACAGATATTGCCGTGACGGCCCTGCACGCGGTACTCGTGAATGCCTGCCAGGGCGGCCACATCGTCGGCGTGGACACCGGCGGCGTCGACCACGTAGCGGGTTCTGTAATCCCCGGCTGAGGTGCGCACGGTAAAGAGGCCGTCCTCATCCTTGGTAATGCCCAGAACCTCGTGGTCTGTCAGAATGTCGGTGCCGTTATCCCTGGCGTTGTCGGCAAAGGCGATGGCGACCTCGAAGGGGTCGATCATGGTGGTTGTGTGGGCCAGCAGCGCCCCCACTGCTGCCGGGTTCATAAACGGCTCGCGGTTTCTGAGCTGCTCACCGTTGATTTTTTCTACCTGGTCAACCCCATTGACTTTGGCGTTGTCCAAAAGCTCGTCCACCTTTTTCAGGTCGGCGTCGGAATATGCGACGACCAGGGTGCCGGTATGGCGCAGGTCAAAGCCCAGTTCCTTGGAGAGCTTCGGGTACATTCTGGCGCCTGCCGGGTTCAGCTTGGCCTTCAGGGTGCCCGGATGCGGGTCGTACCCCGGGTGAACGACGCCGCCGTTTCCCTTGGTGGCGCCAATGCCCACGTCCATTCCCCGCTCCATCAGGGCTGTTTTCACATCATACTTTGCCAGCTCGTGGGCGATCCCGGTACCGGTGATGCCCCCGCCGATAATGATTACATCGTAATTTTTCATTGCAAACTCCTTAACTATACTCTTTAATACTCGTTTAACCAATTAAATAATGCCCGAGCCTAAAACCGCGTCAGAGGCCGTGAGCGCAAGGCGGCTGCCGGATAAGGGCAAGGGCGCATATTGCGCATATGTAACCGCGCCCGTTCAGGCAACAACGCAGCGATCGCGGTCTCTGGCCGGTTTTTACCGCATAAGCATGCCGCCCGTGGCGTCAATGGTGGTCCCTGTCAGGTACCCGGCTGGCTCTGAGGCCATAAACACAACGATGCCGGCGATGTCCTCGGGTTCGGCCACGCGGCCCAGAGGAATACGGCTTTCGTAGTAGCCGGGCTTGTTCTCGCGGGATTCCTTTGTCATGTCGGTGGCGACGATGCCCAGGGCGACGCCGTTAACCGTGATCCCCCTGGGGGAGAGCTCTCTGGCCATGGAGATGGTCAGGGCGACCATGCCGGCCTTGCTGGCCGCGTAGTGGGCATGGCCGGTGGTGGAGCCGTTAAAAGCGGCCTGGGAATTGATGTTGATGATCCTGCCCGGACGTCCCTTGTCCAGATTGGATTTCGCAAAATACTGAGAGGTTAAAAATGGCCCGGTCAGGTTGACGTCCAGCGAGCGCTGCCAGTCCTCAAGCGGGATTTCCTGGCACCAGCCCTGGAGCCAGATGCCTGCGTTGTTGACCAGAATGTCCAGATCGCCCAGAAGCTGTTCGGCTTCCTGCATAAAGGCCAGCGTGCTCTCAGAGGACCCGAGGTCGGCCGCCAGCGCGGTGGCTTTGACGCCGTAGCTTTTGGCTTCCTCTGCCACCGCTTCGATGGCCGCTCCCATACGGCTGGCGCAGATGACGAGGTTAACCCCTTCCTTTGCCAGTCCCAGTGCAATGGCCCGCCCCACGCCCCTGGAGGCTCCGGTGACCACTGCGTTTTTTCCTTTTAATTTTAAATCCATTTTTATACCTGCCTTTTTTCATAAAATCGTACCGATGTCAGAAATCTGCGTCGAAAACAGACGAAACAATCATTTTTGTGGAAGGTTGAAGGTGGAAAGTGGAAGGTTTATGAACGCTTTTGCTTTCGCAAAAACGATTTAAGCAGCGGCTTAAATCGCTGTCCAATCAAATGTGCTTTGCACATTTGGTCCTGAACTTTCCATTTTCCACTTTCAACTTTCAACTGGGCCGTTCACTTCTTAAAACGCTGCCTGTTCTCTAAATTCTTATCCTTCGTCTGGGAGGGATGGTGTGCCGGTCCGGTACACCATCCCCCTTTCAATTGTTGACAGATAATCCAGAATTTTTTATTTCAAACTCGGAGCATTTCTGGATTATCTGCATTTGCTTCATTGCCGGACGACCGCTCACGCTCCTTCGTCCTACCGGTTTCTTTCAGAAACCGGATTCAGCTTCAATATTCGTCCCAGATCGGGTCAAGGGCTTCGATGACTTTTTTGTACCGCGCGTATTTTTTGTCGTACTCGGCGAATTTTTCCGGGTTTGGTTCGGCGGTGTACATAATGTCGACCATGGACTCGGACGCGGACTGGAAGGAATCAAAGGTTCCGGTGGCGATACCGGCGCAGATGGCTGAGCCTAAGGCGCCGAGCTCCTGGCTTCTGGCCACTTCAATGGGCACCTGAAGGATGTCGGCAAACATCTGAACCCAGATTTCGGATTTGGCCACGCCGCCGGCCATACGGATCATCTTGGGCTGGTCTCTGAACTTGAGCAGCTTTTCGATGTGGTATCTGTGGCAGAAGACAATGCCTTCGTAGACCGCGCGCAGCAGGTTTTCGCGGGTGTGCCAGGATTGCAGCCCGATAAAGGCGCCCTTGGCGTTGATGTTGACATTGCTGCCGAACAGGAAGGGCAGGAAGACCACGCCGCAGTCCTGGTCGCCGATGCCGTCCACACACTTGTTGGAGTATTCGTAGATGTCCTTGTCGCCCAGGTTCACGTCCTTCAGGATTTCTGCCAGGAACCATTCGAGGTTGCTGGCAGAGGTCGGGCTGCCTTCCAGGATCATCCAGTAGCCCGGCATGGTGTAGATTGAGGTCATGAACAGGTCCTTATCCACCACGGGCTTTTTGCTGATGTACTCGTTAATGCTCCAGGTACCTGCCACCACACACATTTTTTCTTCATCGGTGATGCCCACAGCCATGGCGGAGGCGTGGATGTCCATACAGCCGCCGGCCACTGGTGTGCCAGCCTTTAGGCCGGTCAGCCCTGCCACGTCCTCGGTGATGTAGCCGCAGATTTCGCCGGAATACTTGAGCGGCGGCAGCTTGTCATAAATGCTCTCGAGGCCCATGTCGGCCAGCAGGTCCTTGTCGTAGCAGACGTCGCGGACGTTCATGAGGCTGGAGCCCGACATATCAGCGATTTCGCCGTAGGCTTCGCCGGTCAGCTTATAGCGGATATAGTCCTTGCACATGAAAATCCACTGGGTATTTTCCAGTACGTCCGGGCGGTTATCCATGAACCAGCGGAGCAGTGTGGTCGGCTGGCCGGCCCATACAGACTGCATGGTCTTTGGCAGGATTTTTTCAAAGGTGCCGTCCTTCATCCAGTCAATGGCGTACTGCTTGCCTCTGGAGTCGGTTGAGATCATCCCGTTGTAGGGCGCTCTCCCGTCATACCCCATAAGGTACATGCCGTTGCCGTGGCCAGTGGCGGCCACGCCCAATACTTCTTCACCGCTGATGCCGGACTGTTCCAGCACTGCGCGGATCGCGCCGACATTGGCGGCCCACATTTCTTCACAATCTCTTTCGGTAAAACCAGGCGCTGGCTGGTACATTTCTGTTTTCCGGCTGGAAACCGCGATTTCCTTACCGTTCAGGTCGTACAGCGCCGCCTTTGTCATTGTCCCCCCGTTGTCTAAACCAAGTAAATATTTTCCCATTGTTTTTAACCCCTTTCATGGATCTATATTTTCGGCTTTTAGCCGATGGTTCACCATTTTCCGGGCCTGTCTGCAGGCCCGGTCCCCCAAAAATAATACGAAAAAAAGTCCCGCTTAATAAACCCACAGTCTTGCACCCCTTGTGCACTGTGTGTCTATTAAGCAGGACTCACCAAAAACCATCCATGCATGGCTATTTTGTTTTTAAAAGTTTACCAGAAAGCCTTTTTACTGATGGTGATCCCTGCGAAACCGGCATGCTGTACCTTTTCGATCATCTCAGCGGTCTGGATAAAGCCTCCTGCCAACAGCGGAATCCGGGATACCCGTTTCAGCTCGTCTACAAAGTCGAGGGCCGCTACGGCGGGCAGCACTTCGGCTGCGTCGACCTTGGCGGATTCCAGAATCCTCAGGCTGGTATCAAAGCCCCTTGAATCGACAATGAAGAAACGCTGTACGGTTACCAGGCCACACCGCCTGGCCATGCCGAGCTTGGTGCTGTCGGTCGACATCACGCCGTCCACCCTGTAATAGTTTTTCAGCAGCTTCATGCCCACCTGGTCACGTCCAAAGCCTCCGAGAAGCTCCAGGTTTACCCAGGCGTCCTTGCCGTTTTGGTGGACCATTTCCACCAGGGACTGCAGATTGGCGATATTGGCTTCGGTCAGGAGGACGATCTCCCTCGAACTTTTGAGGGCCACCTCTAAATCATTCAGCCGTCTGATGGACGGGATCATTTGAAATTTTCCAAAGTCAATTTTACTCATAGTCACTCACCAATTGTCTAAATATTATCACAGAAAAAAATAAACGTCAATAAAAAAATGGAAAATTGATAGATTACAGTTGATAATTGATAGTGGATAGTGGATAGTTATTGAACGCTTTCGCTTGCGCTTAAGCGACTGAAACAGCGGCCACAGGCCGCATCTAATCAAATCTGCCAAAGGCAGATTTGATCCTAAACTATTCACTATCCACTGTCAACTATCCAATAAAAAAAGCCCCGAAGGGCTTCCAAAAAGGATCACAGATTTTTCGGCAATTCTTTATTCTGGCCGGATATTGCCGAAAAATCTGCGTTTGCTTCGTTACCGGGCGTCCGCTGACGCTCCTACACCCTACCGTTTTTTACAAAAACGGACTCAGCTTTAGAGCCAGTCTTTTGATTTTTCGACGGCTTTGCACCACTGGGTATACAGGGCTTCTCTTGTCGCTTCGTCCATCTGCGGGGTAAAGACGCGGTCGGCTTCCCACAGGGCTTTGATCTGGTCTTCGTTTTCGAAGATGCCGCAGCCGAGGCCGGCCAGGTAGCAGGCGCCAAGGGCGGTGGTTTCAATATCCTTTGGTCTTATAACGTTACAGTTCAGGATATCGGCCTGGAACTGCATGAGGAAATCGTTCTGAGCGGCGCCGCCGTCAACCTTCAGCTCTTTGAGCTTGACGCCGGAGTTCCGTTCCATCTCTTCGAGCAGGTCACGGGTCTGATAAGCCATGGATTCGAGGGCCGCGCGGGCCATCTGTTCCTTGGTGGTGGCGGCGGTGATGCCGATCATCATGCCGCGGGCGTTCATGTTCCAGTGCGGTGCGCCCAGGCCGGTGAAGGCCGGTACAAAATACAGGCCGCCGTTGTCCGGAATGCTTTCGGCCATGGCTTCGGTGTCCGCTGCCGTTTCACAGATATTGACCTTATCGCGCAGCCACTGGATAACCTGTCCGGCGATGAGGATGCTGGCGCCCATGGAGTATTTGACCTTGCCGTCCTTGCCCCAGGCAACGGTCAGCAGGCCTTTTTCGGTTTCCGGTGCTTTGTCGCCGGTAAACATAAGCGGCACTGCGCTGGTGCCGTAGGTATTTTTCGCGGTTCCTTCTTCAAAGCAGGCCTGTCCGAACAGGGCTGCGGACTGGTCGCCGGCAATACCGGTGATTGGGATTTCTGCGCCAAACCATTCAGGATCGGCGTAGCCGAAAAGCCCTACGGATTCCTTGACTTCGGGGAAGATCTTCCAGGGCAGGTCCAGCATGTCCATGAGCTCGTCGTCCCATTTCAGTTCATAGGAATTAAAGACCATGGTTCTGGCAGCGTTGGAGTAATCGGTGGCGTGTACCTTGCCCTTTGTCAGGTTCCACAGCAGCCAGGAATCAATGGTGCCGAAGAGCAGGTCGCCGTTTTCGGCTTTTTCCTGGGCGGCCGGGACATTGTCTAAGACCCAGCGGATCTTAGTGGCTGAGTAGGTGGGGTCGATTACAAGACCCGTCTTCTTATTGACCATGTCGTTGAAGCCCTTTTCGATCAGGCCCTGACAGATTTCAGTGGTACGGCGGCAGCCCCAGACGATGGAATTGTGCACTGGCACGCCGGTGTTCTTATCCCACAGGGTTGTGGTTTCACGCTGGTTGGTGATGCCGATGGCGGCGATGTCTTTTCCTTCCAGGCCGGCCTTTTTAATGGCGTTGCGCGCGGTTTTCAAGGTCACGTTCCAGACAGTCAGACCGCTCTGGTCCCACCATCCGGACTGTGGGAAAAACTGTTCGTATTCCTCGTAATCCAGCGCGATGGCTTTCCCCTGTTCGTTGTATACAATCCCCCTTGAACCAGTGGTTCCCTGGTCCATAACCAAAATATACTTGCTCATACTTACAACCTCCTATAGCTCATAAATGATCTTTTCAAGATTGTATATCATAAATTCAGATTTGTAAACGCTTGTTTTTTAAAAATTCAAAAGCTATTCCGCTGAAACCCTGATAAACACTTGTTAAATTTGCATTTTATTTTTTTTAGAACAAGAAAAAAAGAGCCGTGATGGCTCCGTTATATCAAAAGATTGGGCAGTGGCGAATCCGCCGGTGCTCTGCCTTTCATCCGGCTCCTCTTTTTTACGCTCAGTAAAAAGGCGCTGCCGCTCTGGGATTTTTAATGTCCCGCAAGCTGGAGAAAGACGTACATGAGCAGTACGCCCAGGATGATCATATAGTTGACATGGTGCTGTTCCTCATCCTGGTAAATTTTGGGGAGCAGCTCGTCGAAAACCAGGTAGAGCATGATGCCGCCCGTCATGGCGAGAAGCACTCCCTGAAATGCAGTTGTAATAAATGGCATTAAAATTAAATAGCACACAATGGCCAGCAGGGCCTCGGCCACCGCCAGTCCGCCGATGAGCAGAAGGCACTTTTTCTGGCTGCATTCCAGGGTTTCGAGCTGGGCGATGATGACAAAGCCAATGGGGATATTGTGCAGGCCGATGACAAGAATCATGAACCAGGCCAGAACCGGATCTGCATTTCCTGCAACCAGAATGGACAGCAGCTCGAAGAGGCTGTGAAACCCAAAGGCCGCCAGAATAATGTAGACCAGCTGGTGATGCCCGTGGTGTTCCCGCTCGCCGGGCACCAGGTCGTGATGGTGCTGAACCGGGATCATTTTCTCAAACAGGATAATAAACAGGGCGCCGCCGGTCAGGGCAGCGGCCATAACCCACAGCGGGGCGTCAAAGGCCTCCTCTAAGATTTCGTGGGCCTCGGGGATAATGCCGAAAAAGATAATGCCCAGCAGAAAACCGCCGGACAGACCCAGCAAAAGACCGATGCTTTTTGGATATTTTTTGTTTAAGGTGACAAATATGTAGCCGCCCACCAGCATCATAGCGGCCGCTACTAAAACGCCAAAATAGATCTGTATCATAAAAACTCCTGTTGTTTTCTTCGTCTTATCTTAATTATATGCCCTTTTAGGGCGGGTTAAAAGAGAAAATATTGCGTTTTTGGGGATGATCTGTTTTAAATATACCCCAAATAGGATATAATAATAACGAGGTGATGATATGAAACACGAATATAACAAATTAGTACGAGACAAAATCCCTGATATCATTCGAGAGAGCGGCAGAAGCTGCGATTACAAAATTCTTAGTGATGCAGAAGTTTTAGATGCCTTGAAGGATAAGCTTATCGAAAAGGCCAATATTTTCGCCGAACGTCCTTCTGAGGATGAAATCTCCGACATCTACGAGCTCATCGACGCCATTGTGGAAAAATTCGACTATGAACCCATGCACATCGATTATCTCAAGCTCCAGAACAAGGAGACCAAGGGCACCTATTCCGGCAACACCTTCCTGATTTCCGCAGATGACGGGAACTAGAGAACCCAAATTTTTAATTTGGTGTGAATCAGTTTCGCAGATAGCATCGGTTTGTTTCGTTTAAAAAACGAATCCAACAAACCGTGGGATATCTGTGTTCCTTATTGAAAAGCGGTATTCAAAGCGGTCTTTGACCGCTTTTTTTAGTGGATAGTGGATAGTTGATAGTTATTGAACGCTTTCGCTTTGCTCAAGCGATTAAAGCTGCGGCCACAGGCCGGAATCCAATCAAATGTGCGCTGCACATTTGTTCCTAAACTATCCACTATCAACTGTCAACTATCCATTTTCAATTATCAACTCTCAACTTTCCACTCTCAATTCTCCATTAAAAACGCGTTTTCAATATGGTTCACGCTGTACCCGCTGTCCGGGTCGCCTGAAATCTCCACCACGTCGAAGCGCACATTCCAGTCAAAGAGGCGGTTCTCCTGCAAGTACCACAGCGCGGTCCTGATCATGCGCTGCTGCCTGCGGTAGTCCACCGCCTGGGCCGGGGTGCCGTAGGCGTCGGTGGTCCGCAGCTTAACCTCTGTAAAGACCACGGTCTCCTCAGCCTGGCTGATCAGGTCGATCTCCCCGGTCGCTTTGCGGTAATTGCGCGCCCATAGGACATGGCCCTTTTCTTTAAGATAGCGGGCCGCGATGGCCTCACCGCGGTCGCCTTTTTGCTTATTGTCTTTTTTCACGCCGTTTTCCCTGCTCTGCCCTACACAAAATTCTTAACAAATGACCGTCTATGTATGGGGGTGAGCCCGTACTTTTTGATGGCGGCAATGTGCTCGGCGGTGCCGTAGCCCACATTTCGGTCAAAACCGTATTCGGGGTACTGCTCGTGGTACGCGTGCATGAGCTTATCCCGGTATACCTTGGCCACAATGCTGGCCGCGGCGATGGAATAACAGGTGGCGTCGCCGTGGACAATGCCTCTTACTTCGGCCTGTGTCTCGATGGTGAGGGCGTCGATGAGCATGAGGTCGGGCTGGGGGTCCAGCTGGCTGACAGCCTCGCCCATGGCGCTTTTGGTGGCCTCAAGGATGTTCATGGCGTCGATCTGCTCCGGGGTGCGCAGGCCAATGGTGACGGACAGGGCCTCGGCGCGGATCTGCGCATCCAGGGCTTCGCGCATTTTGGCGGAGAGCTTTTTGGAGTCGTCTACGTGCAGAATGGCGGAGTCCCTGGGCAGGATAACGGCCGCGCACACCACCGGGCCTGCCAGCGGGCCGCGGCCCACCTCGTCGCTGCCGCCGATCCTCTGGAAGCCCTCGCCGTAAAAACCTTCCTCGACAGCCTTCATCCGGGCCGTTTTCCGGACAGCGGCGCAGTGCTTTTCGTACTGGCGCGCCAAGCTCTGTCCCTGCTTTTTAACCGCGGCGCGGCTGTCCTGTGAAAGCACCTGTGCCAGGGCGGGATAGTCGTTTATATCCACACTCTGGCACAGTTCTCTGACAGCCTTTGCCGTCATGCTAGCAATTTGTTCTGGGTTAACGCTGGTCAATGGTGATTCTCCCAACCTTTCCGTTTTTAAAATCATTCAGGAGCATTTCACTGGTCCTGAAGTAGTCGTACTCGCCCCCGCGCAGAAGGAGCCCCCGGCTCTTTGCGACCGCGTCGAAGATTTCGGGCAGGCGCTTGTCTTCAAGGTCGATTTTATACAGGGCGGCTACGTCCTGCGGGTAGTGCTCGACCAGGAATTTGAGCAGGTCGGCGGCGATGTTTTCTTTTTCAAAAATGGTGTCCTTGATGGAGCCGATCCAGGCCAGGTGAACGCCGACCTCAGGGTCCTCGAACTTAGGCCAGAGGATACCCGGTGTATCGAGCAGCATGAGGCCGTCGGGCGCGGTGAGCCACTGCTGGCCTTTAGTCACGCCGGGCTTGTTGCCGATCTGGGTCTTTTTCTTACCGATCAGGGAGTTGATGATGGTGCTCTTGCCCACGTTGGGAATCCCGCAGATCAGGCATTTGAGCTGCTTTTTATCCTTGGGGTTCAGGCTTCTGAGTTTGGCGACCAGCTCGGGCTTTTTCTTCTGGTCGAAGGCGTTGTAGAGCATGACCTCGTCCACACCGTCTCTGCCCTTCAGGTAGTCGGCCCATTTCTGGTTCTGGTCGGGGTCGGCCAGGTCGGCCTTGTTCAGGAGCACCAGGTGCCTTTTATGCTCGGTGTACTGGTCGATATCGGGGTTCTTGCTGGCGATGGGCAGGCGGGCGTCCAGCACCTCCACCACGATGTCGATGAGCTTGAGCTTCTCGCGGATCTGGCGGCTGGCCTTGGCCATATGGCCCGGGTACCACTGGATTGCATCGTTCTTTTCCATATCAGCTCACCGATCCAAACTTGTCAAAGGGCCAGAACCTAAAGAACACGTGGCCCACGATGTCCTTGCGGTCCACAAAGCCCAGGCTTGTGAAGCGGCTGTCGGAGCTGTTGGCCCGGTTGTCGCCCATGACAAAATAGGTGCCCTCGGGCACCGTTACCTCTGGGAAATCGCCGTAGGGGTCGGTGTTCACATAGGGCTCGTCGATGGGCTCCCCGTTAACGTAAACGACCTGGTCCTTGATGGCGATGGTGTCGCCGCCCTTGGCGATAACGCGCTTGACGTATTCCACGCTGCTTGAATAATTTAAGATCACGATGTCGCCGTAATCGGGCTCGCCCAGGCGGTACTCAATTTTATTGATGATGAGGCGGTCGCCGTTTTCCAGCGTGGGGTGCATGGAGCTTCCCTGCACCAGTACAAAATCAAAGAGAAACATCTTGATGACGAAGGCCAGCACCACAGCGATGATGATGGACTGTATCCACTCTCTGGCTTCGGAATGTTCCTTTTTCACTTTGCGGTTTTCATTCTGACTCACAGAATCACTTCCTTTACATACAAAATAAGGGGCCTACAGGCCCCCTCTCGTTTTTACCGTCTTTCTTTGACTTTTGCTGCTTTACCAACTCTGTCGCGCAGGTAGTTGAGTTTTGCTCTTCTGACCTTACCACGTCTGGTAACTTCAACTTTTTCAATTTTTGGTGAGTGCACCGGGAAGGTTCTTTCGACGCCTACGCCGGA
>CAUEUD010000068.1 GCA_959020865.1 Eubacterium limosum
AAATAAAACACTTTTGATGAGAGGACACATGAAAAAGCGATTATTTATATTGTTAATGATTGTCACCACCCTGTTTACAGTGAGCAGCTGCGGCCAGTCCGAACCTCTGGTAAAATTCGATGAGGGCAGCGGACTTTTTATCACCTACGGGTTTGTCCCTGTCGATGATAAGAACACACAGATCATCAGCACAGCAGTCAACAATTCAGATTATGAGATTACCGACCTGAAGGTTACCTACGGCATTAAGGATTCTTCCCATACCATTGAGGAGAGTACAGACAGCGTCAACTCAAAATCCAGCCGTGACCTCTCAAAGGTCACCCAGAGCTATGTGCATTCCCTGGATGAAGGAAAGCTCTACATTTCTCAGATTGACTATACCGTGAAAAAGGATAAAAAAACTCAGAAAATCACCTACCATCCCGATTCCGACACCTATGATTTGAGCTAAAAAGAAAACAGGCGCCAAAACGCCTGTTTTCTTTTTATTCAAACTGTTTTTTAAATTGACGAAGATCTCCATTGTAAAGATCCATGTCAATAAATCGTTCCTCACCGCTGTAGCCGTTGAGGATCCCTCTCTGGGAATATTGCCAGAACAGCCACTCATGGCCGCCCTTCAGATCAGGCTCCTGATCTGAAATATCGCAGATCCAGATTGGAATCTCAGCAAAAGCGTCGGACAGATAGGTGTTGTAGGTATTATAATTGGTATAGATGATCGGTGTCTTTTCATAATAATCCTTAAACCTTACGATCATATCATTGACGATGGCCTGTACCTTGTTCTTATCCATCGGTTTATTCAGATAGTCCCCATAAAGCTCAAGGTCGATAACCGGCGGCAGGCTGTCGTTTTCTTTGGGAACTGTATTGATAAAATGATCGGCCTGTGTTTTTCCATCCTGATCAAAATTCACAAAATGGTATGCGCCGACCTTCAGGTGGGTCTTGCGCGCTTCCTTCCAGTTCTTCTCAAAATTTTTGTCCACATGATCTTTTCCCTCTGTCGCTTTAATGAAGGCAAAGTATATGTCCTGATCTGCCAGTTTTTTCCAGTCAATATCACCCTGATAGGCCGAAACATCTACACCCTTTACGTGGTTTCCGCTGTTTCGCGCGCTGTTAATCGCAAAGAAAAGGACCACTGCCACCAATATTGCTGCGGCTGCACCGGCAACGATGATCAGGCCCTTTTTGCTCAAAAATGTTTGTTTAAATTTTTCCATATAACCGCTACTCCTTTAAATTCTGCATTACAGTATATCGATTCATTCTTAATATTAGCTGGTAAAAGCCCTGCCGGCACCTTACCAACGGCGATGCCGGCGGTCTTCATTGTCGTCATGATCATCGTCCTGATGCCTGTTGCGGTAAAAAATCGCAACACAGAAGCACAACAGCACAACGCCCCACATCCATGCCGGTAGCTGCATTTTCCGCCTCCTCAGAACTCACGGTGCTGGCTTTCATCGATGGCGATGGCCTCCAGCTGTGTTCTCAGCCAATGTAAATATTCTGCCTTATTAGGGTCTGTCTCCTTGCGCTCCGCGTGGTTGACCACCATCACCAGTTTATCAAACTGCATTTGTATTTTAGGGAATTCTTCCACTTATTATGTTCCTCCTGTTCGCTGTTTTCGGCTCTATTGTAACACAAGTTTTCCAAAAAACAAAGAAGATGTCACAGTTGGATGACACCTTCAGGTGATTGAGAAAATTGTAAGGAAGCTGTAAAGTTAAAACGAGAGGCAGTTTATAAAGGGAAAATTTAAAATTGAAAATGGAAAATGAAAGAGCCCTTTTACTGACGTAAAAGCGATTAGACAGTGGCCGCAGGCCACATCCAATCAAATCTGCAAAGCAGATTTGTACCAAAATTTTCCATTTTCCATCTTTAATTTTCCATTTCTTTCCCTCGCTTCGCTGCTTCATGATAAAATTTATGTCCTTTTACAGCGCATGTACTCAACAATTTTTTAAGCACGCCGCTTTCATTTTTCGGACGTACTCCTCGATAACCGGTCCCGCGGCTTCACCGTTGGCTTCGATCATCTTCACAATGGCCGACCCTACAATCACTCCGTCTGCGTATGCGCTGATGCTCTCTGCCTGCTCTGGCGTAGAGATGCCAAAACCGACAGCTGCCGGTGTGCTGGTATTCTCCCGTATGACCCGGATCATCGACTGAAGGTCTGTTGTGATCTCAGACCGGACGCCGGTAACCCCGAGGGAGGATACTGTATAGATAAAGCCCGAAGCCTCCCTTGCGATTTGTCCGATACGCTGCTCGGAGGTCGGCGCGATCAGCGAGATGACATCCACCTCGTATTTCTCTGCGATGGGCCGGACCTCCCCGTTTTCTTCAAAGGGCAGATCCGGAATGATAAGACCGTCGATTCCCGCCTCCTGACACCTCGCGCAGAATCGGTCAATGCCATAGGTAAAGATCGGATTGACATAGGTCAAAAACACCAGAGGCACCTGGACCTTTTCACGCACCCGGGCCACCATGTCAAAAATTTTGTCGGTTGTGGCGCCCTGGCTCAGCGCGCGGATATTTGCCCGCTGGATCACCGGCCCCTCAGCGATGGGGTCAGAAAAGGGAATCCCCAGCTCAATGAGGTCTGCCCCTGCCCGCTCCATGAGCAGGATGAACGCCTCTGTTCTTTCAAGGGTCGGGTCACCCGCTGTGATAAAGCTGATAAAGGCTTTGCCGTGGTCAAAGGCCTTTGCGATACGATGGTTACTCATGTAAATCTACCCCCTTATAGCGTGCGATGGCTGCCACGTCCTTATCTCCGCGGCCCGATAAACAGATAATGATGCTCTCATCCGCTGACATGGACGGCGCCAGCTTTCTGGCGTAAGCGACAGCGTGAGCGCTTTCAACTGCCGGGATAATCCCCTCTGTCCGCGAGAGGTATTCAAAGGCGTCGATGGCCTCGTCATCGGTGACAGGCACATACTCTGCCCTGCCAAGATCGTGCAGGTGGGCGTGCTCCGGGCCGATACCGGGATAATCCAGCCCGGCTGAGATGGAGTATACCGGGGCGATCTGGCCGTAGACATCCTGACAGAAATAGGACTTCATGCCGTGAAAAATGCCGAGTGTGCCCTTGGCGATGGTGGCGGCGTGTTTGTCGGTATCCACGCCCTTCCCTGCCGCCTCACAGCCGATGAGCCGCACATCCCGATCCTCTATAAAATGGTAAAACATCCCCATGGCGTTGCTGCCGCCTCCGACACAGGCCAGAACTGCCGCTGGCAGTTTTCCTTCCCTTTCCAGAATCTGCTCCCTGGCCTCTCTGCTGATCACAGACTGAAAATCGCGCACCATCATGGGAAAGGGGTGCGGCCCCATCACTGAGCCCAGCACATAGTGGGTATCAATGATCCGGCTGGTCCATTCCCGCATGGTTTCATTGACGGCGTCCTTTAAAGTCATGGTGCCGCTGGTCACCGCGTGGACCTTTGCGCCGAGCAGCTCCATCCGGTAAACATTCAGAGCCTGGCGGTCGGTGTCCTCCTTCCCCATGAATATTTCACATTCCATATCCATGAGCGCCGCGGCGGTGGCGGTGGCGACACCGTGCTGCCCGGCCCCTGTCTCTGCGATCACGCGGGTTTTGCCCATTTTCTTTGCCAGAAGCACCTGCCCCAGCACATTGTTAATTTTATGTGAGCCTGTATGGTTCAGGTCCTCACGCTTCAGATAAATCTTTGCACCTCCAAGATCGATTGTCATTTTTTCTGCATAGTATAATAATGAAGGGCGGCCTGCGTAGTTTTTCAGCAGGTCATTCAGCTCGGCATTGAAGGCCGGGTCCTTTTTATAATGCTCGTAGGCCTCCTCAAGCTCAATCACCGCGTTCATTAATGTCTCAGGGATATACTGGCCCCCGTGCTGTCCGTAACGTCCTTTTGTCATTGATCGAATCTCCTTATTCTCTTGATGATTTCCTCTATTTTGCCGGGGTCTTTACACCCGTTTATCTCCACGCCGCTGCTGATATCCACACCGTATGGCCGGACAGTCCTTATGGCCTTTTCGATGTTTTCAATCTTCAGCCCGCCTGCCAGAAAAAAAGGCTTTTTGCTCCTGTTTTCATCTAACAGCTCCCAGTTGAAAGCCCTGCCTGTGCCGCCATAAACATTCTTATTATAGGCGTCCAGCAGCAGGTAATCCGCCTGGCCGTAGGCTTTGAGCGCCGTCAGGCTTTCTTCCCCCCTGATTCTAAAGGCCTTTACCACCGGGCAGCCGGTCTCGCAGCGCACCCTTTCGGCAAAGGAGGAGGGCTCATCGCCGTGAAGCTGGACGATGTCAAGAATACCCCGGCTGGTAATTTCCAGAACCGTCTCCAGACTGGGGTTGACAAAAACACCCACACACTGGATTTCCGGGTTGAGCTGTCTTTTCAGCGAGAGAGCCTGCTGTGGGGTCAGGCGGCGTCTGCTCTCGGCAAATACAAAGCCGATATAGTCCGGCCGGGCCGCATTGACTGCTTCGACATCCTGGGGCCTTGTCAGGCCGCATATCTTAATCTTTGTCTTCATGCCAGACGCTCTCCCCGCAGTCTTGCCAGCTCCTCCGCCTTGCGGCTGCTGCGCATCAGGGTCTCACCGATGAGTACTGCGTCTGTTCCGTTTTTCCTGAGCGCGTCAATATCTCCGGGGGTTTTAATGCCGCTTTCCGAGACAAAGGTGATATGCTCGGGCACCAGCTGCCTGAGACGCGCACTGTTTTCGATGTCGACCTCAAAGGTTTTAAGGTTCCGGTTGTTGACACCGATCACCCGGGCGCCTGCCTCAAGGGCCGAGGCGACCTCTGCCGCGTCGTGCGCCTCCACCAGCGCTGTCAGGCCCAGGGTATCGGCAATGCGGATATATTCTGTCAGGGCTTCTGTGTCGAGCAGCGCACAGATCAGCAAAACAGCGTCTGCCCCGATGATCCTGGCCTCGTAAATCTGATAAGGGTCAATGGTAAAATCCTTTCGGATAACCGGGATGCTCACCGCCCTCTTGACCGCACTCAGATAATCGTCGCTGCCTAAAAAGTATTTGGGCTCTGTGAGCACTGAGATCGCGTCTGCGCCGGCAGCCTCGTAATCTCTGGCGATATGCACATAGGGAAAATCCGGAGCGATAAGCCCCTTTGAGGGGGATGCTTTCTTAATCTCACAGATAAAAGCAATGTCCTCTTTTTTCAGCGCTGCCTCAAAGCAAAAGGGCTTTTCGGATTTTATAGACAGGGCTTCCTCTCTTACGCTTTCCAAAGGCCGCTCTGCCTTTAACCGGTCGACCCGCGCCCTGGCGCTGGCCGCTAATTTATCTAAAATCATCACGCTGCACCTCGTTGGACAAAGCGATAAAACGATTCAGCTGTTCCATGGCTTTGCCGCTGTCGATCAGGTTCTCCCCATAGCGCACACATTCCCGGAGGGTCATCTGGTTATAGGTCATATACAGGCATACCGCTGCGTTTAAGAGTACCACATCGCGCTTGGGGCCGTGAACACCGCTCAAAATCTCCCGGGCGATCTCAGCGTTTTCCTGAGGGTCGCCGCCCACCAGCGCATCCTTTGTGCAGCGCGCCAGCCCCAGCTGCTCCGGCGAGAGGAAAAAGCTGTTGAGCTGGCCATCGTTTATCTCACAGATGGTGGTTGTGTCGCACAGGGTAATCTCATCCAGCCCGTCGTGTCCGTGGACCACCATTCCCCGCTTAACGCCCAGGTTTGAGAGCACTCTGGCAAGGGGCTCTACCAGATTCTCGTCGTAGACGCCCAGCAGCTGCATATTCGCGCCGGCAGGGTTGGCCAGAGGCCCCAGGATATTAAAAATGGTGCGGACTGCAATTTCTTTGCGGACTGGGCCAGCATATTTCATGGAGGCATGGTAAACCGGCGCAAACATGAAGCAGATCCCTGCCTCTCTCAGCATCCGAGCGTTCTGCTCTGCGTTCAGGTCAATCTTTACGCCCAGGGCTTCCAGACAGTCCGCGGCGCCGCATTTGCTGGAAACACTCCGATTCCCGTGCTTGGCGACTGGCACTCCGCCGGCTGAGACCACAATGCCGGAGACGGTGGAGATGTTAAAGGTGTTGGCCTCATCGCCCCCGGTGCCCACAATTTCCAGCACGTCCATCCCCGGGTCGAGCTTTGTGCATTTTTCACGCATCACTGTCGCGCAGGCTGTGATCTCCTCAATGGTCTCGCCCTTCATCCGCATGGCGGTGAGGAAGGAGCCAATCTGCGCGTTGGTAGCCTTTCCTTCCATAATCTGGTTGAAGGCCTCTTTAGTGGCGTCCAGATCAAGGTCCTGTCCGTTTAAAACCGTATAGATCGCATCCTGTATCATTGTGCTTTACCTCCCAGCGCTAAAAAATTTTCAATGATGATGTTTCCCTTTGGTGTCAATATGGATTCCGGATGAAACTGGAGCCCGTACACATCAAAATCCCGGTGCTTGACGCCCATAACCTCATCGGCATTGTCCTCAGCGATGATCAGCAGCTCGTCGGGCAAGCTGCTCCGCCTGACAGCCAGCGAATGATAGCGGGCCGCGTCCATAATGGGCGGCAGGCCTTTGAACAGCGGGCTCCCGTTGGCAATGTGAATGCTGCTCCTTTTCCCGTGGATCAGCTCGCCGGCGTAGGTGACCTCTGCGCCGAAGGCCTCGCAGATGGCCTGATGCCCAAGGCACACGCCTAAAATCGGAAGCTTTCCGGAAAACCGGCGGACCACTGCCTCACAGACTCCGGCGTCGGCAGGCCGCCCGGGGCCGGGTGACAGAATGATATGGGATGGGTGCAGCGCCTCGATTTCGTCCACGCTCAGAGCGTCATTCCGGATGACTTTCAGGTCAGGGTTTACCCTGCCGACCTGCTGCACAAGATTGTATGAAAAGCTGTCGTAGTTATCTATGATTAAGATCATCAGTCCATTACCTCCACCGATTGTTTTACCGCTTCAACCACAGCCATGGCTTTGTTGATGCTCTCCTGGTATTCCTTTTCCGGATCGCTGTCTGCGACCACACCGCCGCCCGACTGGACATAGACCCGGCCGTCCTTCTTCACTGCTGTCCGGATGGCAATGCAGACATCCATGTTTCCGGTGAAGTCGATATAGCCGATGGCGCCGCCGTAAATGCCCCGCCGTATCCCTTCAAGCTCGTTGATGATCTCACAGGCTCTTATCTTAGGCGCACCCGAGAGTGTGCCCGCTGGGAGAACTGCCGTAACCGCGTCAAGCTGATCCATGTTTTCTCTCAGCTGCCCGGTTACCACAGAGGTAATGTGCATGACATGGGAATATTTCTGGACTTTCAGATATTCCTGCACCTTAACGCTGCCGTACCGGCTTACCCTGCCGAGGTCGTTTCGCCCCAGGTCTACCAGCATATTGTGCTCTGCCAGCTCCTTGGGGTCTTTGAGCAGGCGCTCCTCAAGCTCTGCATCCTCCTCACTGGTCCCGCCCCTCGGGCTGGTACCGGCAATCGGAAAGGTTGAGAGCTCACCGTCCTGAAGTTTGACCAGTGTCTCGGGGGATGCCCCGGCGATTTCGAGGTCATCGCACGCGATATAATACATATAGGGCGAGGGATTGATGGTCCTCAGCACGCGGTAGGTATTAAGCAGGCTCCCCTCCATCTCAGCGGTCAGGCGGTTGGAGGGCACTGCCTGGAAAATATCCCCCTCGCGGATATAGCTCTTCGTCTTCTCCACGATCTCACAGTAGGCTTCCCTGTCAAAATGGGGCTTGAAATCGCTGAGCAGTCTTGGCGGCTCGCCGCCCGCCGGCACGTCGCTGTGGATCAGGCCCACCAGGTAATCCAGCTCCCTGACGGCCCGGTTATAGTTCACGGCCAGATGATCGGTTTTGATGGTGACCATGATCACGATCTTCTGCCGCAGCTGGTCAAAGGCAATGACCTTTTCAAACAGCATAAGGTCAAGATCGTTAAAGCCTGCGCTGTCGTCGCCGGCAAAGCGCAGGGACGGCTCGCTGTACTTCAGATAGTCATAGGAAAAATATCCGACAAAGCCGCCGGTAAAGGGCGGCAGCTCGGCCACCTTAGGGCTTCTGTATTCAGACAGGATGCGTCTTATCTCCCGTCCCGGATCATCGGTCTCTATCCTGACCGCAGTGCCGTTTTTGATTTCCATGAGCCCGTCTTTACATTTCACTTCAACCACCGGGTCAAAGCCGAGAAAGGAGTAGCGCCCCCACTTCTCAACACCTTCGACGCTCTCCAGCAGGTAGCAGCGTGAGCTGATGCCCTTTAATATTTTCAGCACCTGAATCGGTGTCTTGATGTCCGCAAAGATTTCGCAGCTGACAGGAAAGGCCGCGAAGCCCTCTGATTGTCGCTGTACTGTTTCTAATGATGGTATTTTCATAGGATACTCCTTTTACAATGATTGTAGGATTGGTCATTAGCAGGCAAAGCGGTGGGAAGAGGAGATTGATTAATGGAAAATTGAGAATGGAAAATGGAAAATTATGGTGCAAATCTGCCTTAGCAGATTTGATTAGAATTGCGGCCGCATACTGCTCTTAATCGCTTTTACGCCCGTAAAAGGGTTCAATAATTTTCCATTTTCAATTTTACATTTTCAATTCAAATCGCGCTCTCCCCCCTGCCACTTTTTTTCAAAAATTGGCCGGATATTGATCACAAAACACTGCTGAAATAACTATCCGGATTGGTGAATTTCCGCAATGTTTTGCGTTCGTTTTGTTGCCGGGGTAACCGCTAACGCTCCTTTACCCCTGCCAATTTTTTTCAAAAATTGGACGGATATTGATCACAAAACACTGCTGAAATAACTATCCGGATTGGTGAATTTCCGCAATGTTTTGCGTTCGTTTTGTTGCCGGGGTAACCGCTAACGCTCCTTTACCCCTGCCAATTTTTTTCAAAAATTGGACAAAACATCAAAAAAACACCCGCCCTGTAATATAAGCTTTATATTAAAGGACGAGTGTTGTAAGTTCTATGAAAACACCCGCGGTGCCACCTTTATTCACGGGACGCAAAAAGATCCCATGCTCTTTGCAGCGGTCCATCAACCGCCTCTTCAATAACGCAGAAGGTGCGTCGCAGAGTAATGGGAGCTTGCGCTCTGTTCACTGCGCCCTCGGTGATCCATTTAACAGGCTGCGTTCTGCCAGGCTCTCAGCATTCCCGGCTCTCTGTAAGTGCACGAACTGTTTTTATCTTCACGTCAATGGTTTTTAAGGCAAGTATTCAGTTGTTGTTTTAATTGTGCTTTATTTTAGCACTCAAGATTTACGCTGTCAAGCTTTTATGGGTTAAAGTTTTTGTTCTTTTTTTTGAGCAATCTAATTTTTGACCGATTCCGGATAATATCCAAAATAATCCTTTCCCTTAAAATCACTGCATTCCTTTGGTGCGCCACGGTGGAATTTACCGGTCAGCGGTATATCCGGCGTCTCCTTTTTATCCGGATTATCATAAAGCCAGAGTGTGTCGCCCTCCACCGTATAATACCGTTCCATTCGGCTGGGGTACTGTTCCTTTAATTTCTGGTCGATGGTCTGTGCTTCGATCTCCACAGTGTCATCAGCGCCGTAGTTACTGCCGGAGCACGCAAAAATCAACCGTTCCTCTGTATCACCATAGGTACCAGTCGGCCCACAAGCGTAGTATGAACCATTGTCCGCTCTGTGTATCTGATGTGTTCTAAAGGTTCCGGTATTCCGTAGTTCGACGACCTCTGGCGTGTCGCTGAAATCCTCATGCCACACATTTTCAAGGGGCGACTTTTGCTCGCCACAACCGGACAATAGCAATACCAGACATAACAGCGCGGCGGCGGTGATGATGCGTTTCATTCTGTAACCTCCCTTAAACATGAAAAATGTCTACCGGACACGGCGGTACCGACCGCTTAAGGTGCTCCCCATCCCTTTTTCCAGCTCCACCTCTAAATCCGTAATATAAAGCGTATCGCCGCTTACACGGTAGCCATAACTTCCGCCTCTTGTCATAAGGCGGAATTCTTTATCCCATTCCCCATATTTTTTAAACTTTTCGGGCGGGAGCTCCAAAAAGGGCGCCTTAATTTTTTCTTCGCGAACACTCCCGCCGCTGCTCATCACGGTTGTACGGAGCCGGTCGCCATAATCGCCGTAACTGCCGCTGACAGAGTCACTGACAAAGCGTCCGTTTTCATTGAAAAACAGTGTTTCATCATAGGAGCCGTCATCGTAAAATACGACTGCATGATACTGCGTTTTATCTCTGCTTTCCGGACAGGTCTTCTCAAAATAATCCTCCTGCCATGTCCCAACAAGAGTGCTGTCCTGACCGCACCCTGTCAGAGCGACGCAGGCCAGCACTGCCATCATCGCTGCCCAATGCTTTTTCATTCCGCCACCCCTTTCCTTCATTTTACAGGTCTCGAGCCTGCTCTTTTCTTATCAGTCATAATGATAATACGTTTCGTACAAGCTGCATTTTCTGATTTCTCCGCGGTGGAAGGTGCCGGTCAGAAAGACGCCCGGCGTCTCTCTTTTTTCCTCCGTTTCATAGAGATACAGCGTATCGCCGTCGATTTCATAATAGCGCTCGGTCCGCTCGGGATACGCTTCACGCGTTCCGGACTGGTACAGATCGCTGTAGGAGTCGTCGCTGGCATAGCCTGAGGCGCCCGTGGCGGTAAAGACCAGGTGGTTATCCGCGATGGCGTAGGTGCCGGAAGGACCATAGCCATAATAATCGTGTCCGCCAAACACAAAATTCCTGACAGCATCATATTTTCCAACATCACTAAATTTAATTTCCAGGCTCTCCACTGGCAGTTCCCCGGCGTTATCCTCATGCCAGGCGCCGACCAACGGTGATTTCTCGGGCGCGCAGCCTGGCAGCAGGGCCAGGAGGCCCACCATCACCATGATTAGCATTCCTCGTTTCATTTCAGCCTGCCTCCTCTCCATACCCTTATCGCACAAACGTATATATTCCATTGATCATACTGCCCTTCTTAACATTTACTTTTTTGCTCATAATGTAGAGCTTATTGCCCAGCTTTTTATAGTAAAATTCGCGGTCATCCATTCTTCTGGCATAGTTCGTCAGGGCCAGTCCCTCGTCAAATTTACCGGGAGGCGCGTCGATCCGGGGCTTTCCTTCCCTTGTCTCTGACGCTGTCTGCTTTTCATAAAACCCGGAGGCGCCCTTGTCAATAAACAGGGCTTCTTCGGACGGCAGATAGCTTATTCGGCTTAATTTCAGATAACCGGAGTCGGGATTGCTGCCGTAGCTGCCTTCAAAGGACAGGAATCGATAGCGGTCGCCCTCCAGTTTTTCACGTCTGTCTGAAAAAGTTCCGTCGTCGTTGAACACAATCTGATGATTCTGCATATCTCCCTCTATCGGACAGGTCTTCTCAAAATATTCTTCCTTCCAGGTTCCGACGATATCGCCGCCCTGCCCGCACCCGGTCAAAACAAAGCACACAGCCAGCACGGCCATTCCAATCAACAGCTTTTTCATTCCGCTCACCCCTTTCCTTTTCCTCATTATAGCACATTTGAAAACGAACGTCATTCTGCTTTTAATGAAAATTAATCCATTTTCAGGTATAATGTGCTTTACGATATAAGGAGAAGAGACCACTCTATGAAAAACATCACGAAATTTGATCTTAAGATATTGAAAAAAATACAGAAAAACCTCTGCTCGCCGGCGCTGGACAAGGTGATGATCGGGGCGACAAAGCTGGGGACTGCCGGCGCTGTCTGGATTGGCATCGGCGGGCTGATGATGCTCTCAAAAAAATACCGCCGGTGCGGGTTTACGCTCGCAGCGGCGGTATCCTTTGACGTTTTCGCCAACAATATTCTGGTTAAAAATATTTTCCACCGCGCGCGGCCCTGTGACGTTGACCACACGGTATCTCTGAAGATCCGGCGTCCTTTTGGCGCGTCCTTCCCCTCCGGCCATACGCTGACCTCAGTGACTGCCGCCACTGTCCTGACCCTGAACAAAAAGTCCTTTGGCCTTGGCGCCATTCCGCTGGCAGCGCTCATCAGCTTTTCCAGAATGTACCTTTTTGTCCACTATCCCTCGGATATTGCGGCGGCTACCGCTCTGGGGATCGGGCTGGGCTCTGCCGCCTATGCCCTTGAGACAAAGGCGCTGCCAGCCCCTAAAGAAGAGGCTTAAGCCTGTCTGCCCACAGCGCGTAGGCCGGTGCTGTCAGGTGTACGCCGTCGGTGGTGTACTCGGGCAGCAGCTCGCCGTTTTTTGTCAGGACATCCCACAGATCGACGCATTTTGCGCCGTATTTTTTTGCCAGCCGCTCAATTTCCCGGTTGAGGGCTGTCACCCGGCTGTTGTCAAAAACAAAAAAGAGCTTTTCGGGGCTGCAGGGCAGAGCCTTGTGCACAAAGACGGCGCTTTCAGGCGAGAGCGCCTTTATTTTCTCCAGGATCGCCTCGTAATTGCGGGCGATAAAGCCAGTGCTCTCCCCGGTGATGATGTCATTCACCCCGACCATTAAAAAGATTTTGCCCGGCTCCCGCTTCAGGCTCCTGCCGATGCGCATGAGCACACCCTCTGTGGTATCGCCGCCCATGCCCCGGTTGATAACCTCTGTTCCCAGCAGATCGTCCCAGTCGCCGTATTCGATCAGGCTGTCGCCGATCATTAATATTTCATCACTTTTCATTTCTCACCTCAAAATCCATTATCCGCGGCGCTGCCGCTATACAGTATGACAAAAAAACCCAGCAGACGAAGCCTTTTACCTAAGGAAGAAAAGGCGGCCTGCGGATACTGCCTTCACGCCTGAAGCTTCTTGGCTGGCGTTGATACCTGATCTTGCCAGTGTCCGGCTGTCCCGCCAAAGCGGCACAATTCCCGGCCGTGTCCGCGACGCCTGGTCCCTTTTTCTTATCTGGATAAAAGGCGCAGTCCGCGCCGCTGCTCTTAAAAGTTTACCCTACCCTCTGCCTGCCGTCAACCTGCCACTTACCGGCTGTTTACGACCACTTAGCGAAAAAGCCTTGCGTCCGGGCTGGTTTCACGTATAATTAAATCAACCGTTAACGGAAACACCAAGGAGGCTTCTCAAAATGGATGTTGAAATAAAAATTGACCCTGGGCTGCAAAAACCCCGGGTAATCATCTGCACAAACGCCCTGACCGCTGAAATCACTGCCCTGGCTGAGCGCCTTTCGGCAGACCACCCCAGCATGATCACCGCAATCTCCGGCGACCGGATCTACCTGCTGGACAAAAAAGAGATTTTCCGTTTTTATACGGAGGATCAGAAAACCTTTGCCCGGTGCGCTCAGCAGACTTACCGGGTAAAGCTCCGGCTGTACGCGCTGGAGGAAATGTTGTCGGGCAGCAGCTTTGTCCGGATTTCCAACTCTGAAATTGTCAATTTCAGCCATGTCACCAGCCTGGACACCAGCATCAGCGGTACCATCAGCCTGCGGATGACCAACGGGGACAAGGCTTATGTGTCAAGGCGCTATGTCTCCAAAATCAAAAAATATTTAGGATTGTGAGGTATCTAAAATGTCTGTAAAAAAAGCACTGGGCTTCGGATTTCTGGGCATCCCCATCGGCATTGCCATCTCCACGACCATCTCGCTGGCGATCTCTCTGGTCTTTGGCAGCTACTCACCGGTATCCCTCGAGCTCATCGATTTGATGGGCGGTCTTTTGAACGCGGCTCTTTTCCAGTACCTGGCCAGCGCGGCCCTTGGTTTTATCTGTGGGTTCGGGTCTGCCATCTGGGCAGTGGAGCGGTGGAGCCTTCTGAGGAAAACGGTCATCCATTTTCTGCTGCTGACCTTTACTTTGCTGCCCATCTCCATTGCCTGCCGCTGGGTAACCCCCGGTTTTATCAGCATTCTGGTCTATTTCGTGATCTTTGCGACCCTCTACCTGATTATCTGGATTGTCCAGTACCTGATCATCCGGCGCAAAATTTCCAAAATGAACGCCCGTCTTTATGAAAAAAGGCCGTAAACGTGCTATAATAGGGGCATCTACTTTATCGAAATGAGGTGTTGAAATGAAAGTGGCATCCTTTGTGCTCAGCATTGTGGCGCTGGCGGCGGGCACGACTGGTCTGGTTCTCAGCTGTGTGGCCCTTGGAAAATCCAAATAATGAACCCATAAAAAATACGCAGGCAGCTCCTGAGGCTGTCTGCGTGTTTTTTTATTTTCTGGAGTAAACCGTGATCCCGTTAAACAGATAGACATCGGAGGTGATCATGGCGTAATCCATGAGGGCGGGGTCAAAGGGGTTGGCGGTAAAGACGCCGTGTGTCCAGTCGTAGTCCTTAAAGACCTTAAACTCTCTTATATCGCTGCAGTTTTCCACAAAATCATCGTAGGCTTCCATGGTGTAGGGCTTGTTGCTGTACAGACAGTCGCCTAAAAAGATGCGTTTGCGCTGTTCGTCCACTGCTACAATGTCCACGGTTTCCTCATTTTTGTTCCAAAATGTGCCGATGCGGTCGATTTTAAAGGGGATGCCCCCCTGCTTGCAGGCCGCGGCAAAAATCTCCTTGCAGGCTGTTTTAAACCAGAATTGGATATAACCCGGAAAAGCGCGCTTGATGGCTTCAAAAATCTGAAGCTCCTGGCCTGCCTCCAGGTGTTCTTTATTTTCAAAAATGAAGGTATACCAGAAATCCATAAAGGGATCGGAAAAATAGTACTGGACCTTGCGGTTAGAGGGACCGGTCTTTTTCTCTGTAATGGGCACTCTGGCCTCCAGGTAGCCCAGGACCGCCAGGTTGTTCAGACAGTGGCTCACTGCGCCTGGCTTCATCTCCAGATACCTGGCAATATCGGCCGGGCGGTGGTAATTGTCGGCCACAGCCTTTAACACTGCGTTGTAGTAGGCTGGTTCCCAGACATCCCGCTCGATCAGGTTCATGGGCTCCTCGTATAAAAAGCCGTTTTGGCCCAGCATGTCCTCACGGACCACGCCCATGTAGTCTATGGTCTTTTCGCAGGCGGCAAAGAATTCCCAGTATTTGGGGACTCCTCCCGCAATGGCGTACAGGGTCATGAGCTGGTTGAAATCCTGATGGGGGTAGTCTTTGATCATCTCCACAAAGCTGATGGGCTTCAGCTTCAGCTGGGTGGTCACGCAGCCGATCAGGGTGTTGCTCTTGCTTTCAAGATTGACTAAGAGGCTGTTGTTGGGCATTACCACGATCAGCATCACGGACGCCTGCTTGAAGTAACGCTCCCACGCGTATTTTAAAGCTCTGGCAAAGGAAGGGTCGGCCAGCATCAGGTAAGCGACATTGTCGATGACCAGCACTTTTCTGGAGGTCTCTACCCGCTCGGCAAAGGCCTTGAAAATTTCCTTCCAGTCCGGCAGCTTTGCCGAAGAGCTGAGGGTTTCTCCGCAGTATTCTGCAAAAGTTTTAAGGAAGCGCCGTCGGCTTAAAACATCAACCTCTTCTTTCGCGGTAAAGTAAAGCGCCCGCTTGCCTTTCAGAAAATGACGGACCAGGGCGGTTTTGCCCACACGGCGCCGTCCGTTCACCATGACAAAGGCATTTTTACTGGTATACGCGTTTTCAAGAAGCTGAAGCTCCTGCTTTCTGCCTATAAAAGGTCTCATATTCGATGCCTCCTAACAAAAAATTATCCTATGATTGTATCAGGCTGTAGACAAATGTCAACATAAAGAGGTAAAGTGATAAATAGCGGTTTGCTAATTGAAAATTGAGAATGGAGAATGGAAAATGAATGAGCCCTTTTACTCACGTAAAAGCGAGTAAAGCAGCGGACACAGGCCGCATCGCATCAAATCTGCGGAGCAGATTTGTACCATAATTTTCCATTTTCAATCTTCCATTTTCCATTAAAAAACCGTCTCTTACTTTAACTTTGCAACCACATTTCGACTTTGTCGACACTCTGAATTATCCTATGATAATTATACGCTTAAACCCGCAGAGGTTCAAGATTTTTATGGACTCTGGC
>CAUEUD010000069.1 GCA_959020865.1 Eubacterium limosum
CTGCAAAAGAAAAACAATATTAAACTATCTTTGGTATTAGTGGAAGATTACATGCTTTATCTTGAACAGTCAAAAAACACGGAATATCTAACCTTCGCGTCGGATTTATCTCTAAATTATAACAAACAGGAAAATCGAAGATATATTCCTATACTCGATAAAGAGGCTACCTTTAAGTGTTCATTTGCTTATAGAAAAAACAGCTCACACTTTATGCTGTCTTTCGTTGAAAAAATAAAAGCTTTGACAGAGGTGATTGATCATATTGTTTTGAAGCACACTCAAAACAAGCAAAGTTCATATTAACTCCATTGTTTTATTAATTAATATCAGAACCTCAAAAAAAGCACCCTCAAGCTTTCGATTTTGCATCAAAATTTGAGGGTGCCTTTAACGATAAACGCTGGCTCTTTAAATTTATCTTATCCTTTTTTCTTTTCTTTTTTCACACGCTCATGCTTATCCTTGTAAAACAACAGCACCACAAGGGCAAAGGCTGAAGCGATGGCCGTGGTCATGTAAACTTGCTTAAAGCCTGTTTCCATGGTTTTCTGGTAGACATTCTGAATCTGAGCCCCCATGGCCTTTACTTCACCCAGATAGTTCTGGAAGCCCTGGTTCACTGCATCAGGAAGTGCGTTTTTCAGCTCTGTCATCTGTGACACCATCGTGCTGACACCCTGTGTTACCTGAGCCGGAACCTCTGGGGAGGCTGTAATCCGGTTAAGACCGTCAATACCACTCTGTACACCGGACTCTGCCTTTTCAATGACCATGGGCTTCATAGGGTCTGCCATATAGGCTACCATGTTATCCACTGCCTGGTCGATGTTCGTGACGTCGGCATCCGAGAGCTCTTTTGTCAGATTTGCGGGCAGCTTCATATCGCTGACACCGCCATGTGCATCCAATGAGATTTTTTCCATGGCCTCAAAATCTGGAAATTGTACGGATGAGAGGTAGGTCTTTCCAAAATCCGAATCCTTCAGGGCTGTGGTTTCCTCATCTAACTGCGTGACATAGGGCAGAGAGGGCAATACCAGTTCCTTCGGCAGCTGGGCGGTGATATTGGCCTCTGCGGTTACACCCGCGTGGGCGATAAACCCGACCATGACTGCCGGGGCAATGGCTGTCCCCACCGAACGGATCAGGGATAGTGTCGCCAGCGCTGAGTTGGAATCGGCTTTTTTCGTATTGTCAAGCATCATATAATTGAGCGGCGTCCCCATGGTAAAGCCCATGCCAAAGCCGATGAGTATCAGACAGATGGCCACTGTCAGCAGGTTGGGATAGCTGGTGGTGATAAGCACCAGGAACAGCGAGCCGATGATGGAGAGTAAAAATCCCGCTCCCATGATCAGCTTCGGTCCATAGCGGTCAATGAGCCGCCCTGAAACCGGCGCGCCGACTCCTGCGAAAATCCCGAGCACCATGACAAAATATCCGCCGCTTCCCTGCTGCATGCGCAGCGCATTTTCGGCAAACTGCGGCACAAAAACCATCCCCATCATAATAACACCCGTGATAAAGGAAATGATCAGCGTGATAACTATGGGCGCTTCCCTGAAATATTCAAGATTCATAATGGGATCGGCTGCTTTCTTTTCGGCAAAAATGAAAAAGGGCAGCAGCACGATAAAAATAATCAGGAAGGGATACACATCTGTGCTGGTAAAGGATTTGACAAAGTCAAAGAAATCAATATTGCGAAGCCCATACAAAAGGGATAGAATCATCATAACTAAAAATAATGTGCCCCACTTGTCGATTGGTTTTACATCGTCAATCTTGGTGTTGGGTAAAAAGATGAAGCCACAGATAATAATAAAAAGGGATATCGGTATATTGATAAAAAAGATAAAGCCCCAGTTCTGAAGCCCAAAGGTGCCTAAAATGGCGCTGCCCAGAGAACCGCCGACAACAGTGGCAATCCCGTAGACGCCGCCGACCATGCCGAGGGCCATGCCCCGCTTATCCTCGGGAAAAGTCGTCCCAAACTCGGCTGAGGCGATGGGCATAATACCGCCGCCGCCGATGGCCTGTATGGCCCGCGCCATTAAAAAGAATCCAAAATGCCCGATATACTGGGACAGGCCCGCCAGCAGTGAGCCGGTACCGAATAAAATAATACAGATCAGATAAATGGTTTTACGCCCCAGCCGGTCCGCCAGCTTACCCATAATGGGGATACTGGAGGCGTAAGCCAGCGTATAAATAGTGATCATCCAAATGCCTGTCTGGTCGCCTACCCCCAGGCCGTTCTGGATAACGGTTCTTGCCGGGGTCACCACGCTGGTATCAATGGCACCCATAAAAATACCGCACAGATAGATGACCATGATCAGCCCAAAATGCAAAGGCTTTGGATTGGTTGCTGTTTTAGCTTGCATTGTCTGCTCCTTTCATTGCAAAATACAACTTTCATTAAACTGGAAAAAGTTATACCCAAAACAGCTGACTTCAAAGCAAATAAAAAAAGAGATACGCCGTTTCGACATATCTCCTATTCTTTATTTTGTATTATCGATGGCATACTTTACGCCATTCCAGTATACACGGTCACGCACGACTGCTTTTTCCGGAAGCGCAACATCCTTAAAGGCCCACTTTTTCCACTCCTCAAAACCGGTACGGTCGATGATGTAGCCGATGTGTTCCTTTCCGCCCGGCGCGTCCAGGTCAATGTATTCCTTCACGTAGTCATAGGTGTTCAGGATAATCTTGGTAATGCTTTCCTCATCGGCCCAGATGATAAAATCTTCGCCCAGACGCGGGTTTTTCTTACCTGTACGGCCCATGATGGTCAGTCGGTAATATTTCTTTTCGCTTCTGCGCCACGCGCCTACCGGACAGGCCAGCACGCATTCGCCACAGCCGATACACTTGCTCTCATCACGGACAATCTTATAATTTTCCATGCGCAGGGCGCCTGTGGACTTTTTGGTACATGCCTTGACACAGGCATTGCAGGACACACATTTATCCTTATTGTACTGCGGCTCAGTCATACCCATAATTCCAAAATCGTGCATACGCACTTTCATACAGTCATTGGGGCAGCCTGTTAGGGCAACCTTGAAATGCAGATCGTTCGGGAAAATGGCTTTTTCAATCTTTTTGGCAAAATTAGTGGTATTGTAGCAGGCGTAAGGGCAGACATTGTTCCCGATGCAGGCCGACACATTCCGCGTGCCGGAAGATGGATAACCTGTGCCCGGGTCGATCTGGTTGATCTCCAGCTTTTCAATGATCGGCTGAAGCAGGGTATTAACCTGATCTATATTCTTCAGGTCGATCCCTGGAATCTCAAAGCCCTGGCGGGTGGTCAGATGAACGGTTCCATTACCGTAGGTTTGTGCAATCTCCTGAATTTGCGAAAGAAGCTCGGCATTCAGGTAACCGCCTGGCACACGCACACGTGACGCGGTTTCACCGCGGTGCTTTGACACACGAAAAGCATTCTTTTTTAGTTTTTTAGTGTTGATATCCATGAAAGCCTCCTAATCCACAAGATTTTTTCCAAAACTGTAATTGAAAACCGGACCGTCCAGACAGACGTAGGTGGAGTCGATCTTACAGTGTCCACATTTTCCCAAACCGCAGCACATTTTACGTTCCTGGGAGATCCAGATTTTATCCTCAGGGACTTCCCGCTTCAGGAATTCCGCCACTGTAAATTTCATCATAATCGGCGGCCCTACTGCGATAACCGCCAGATTATCCTTATCACCGAGTACAAGTCCTGGAATATACTCTGTAACCAGACCCACATTGCACACATAGTCGTCACTGTCACAATCTACGGTCAGCACGACGTTAATGGTCTTTTTCCAGCGTTCGATGTCATCTTTAAAAAGCACATCCGACGGCGTTTTAAAGCCCGCGATCAGCGTCACAGAGGCGGCTTCCTCAGGGTGTGCGGCAAAATAATCGACCACACCGCGTACTGGTGAAAGGCCAGTACCGCCCGCAATCACGATGATATCCTTGCCGCGGTATTCATCAAGATCAAAGCCATTGCCGTAGGGGCCTCTTAAAAAAAGTTTTGAACCCACATAGTTTTTGAAAATCTCACCTGTGACTTTCCCAACCTTACGGATGGTCAGATCCACAGTGTCCTCACCAATGCCGCTGACAGAAATAGGCGCTTCACCAAATTTAGGCAGAGATACCTCAAAAAACTGCCCTGGCTTTACATCGCCGGTATAACGCATCCGAAAGGTATACTCGATTTCGGTGTGTTTAACCACTTCTACAATTTCCGATAAAAACGGGATATACTCATTCTTCATTGTCGTCGGTCTCCTTCTCTTTTATTGCATCGTTCAGCTTGTTAATACAGCCCGAAAAAGAAATATATTCCGGGCAGATATCATCACAGCGTCCGCAGCCGACACACATGTGATAACCAAACCTTTTTTTATAATCATTCACCTTATGCATGACCTTAAAGCGCATTCGCTCCGCCTTGCTGTTTCTGAAGCAGTGCCCGCCGGCCATATCGGTATAGCCGTCCACATGGCAGGAAGCCCACACGCGGCGGCGCTCACCGACCTTGCCGTTTTCCTGATAGAAAATGTCCTGCATGGTAAAACAGGTACAGGTTGGGCAGACAAAATTGCAGCGTCCGCAGGCAATGCAGCGGTTGTTGTATTCTTCCCACATAGGCAGTCCCAGCACATCCTTTAGCTCAATGCCTTCGGGAATTTCAACATGCACAGGATTTTCCTGAGCGAACTCCGGAGTCACCGAAACCACTTTGGATTTGCCCTCCAGTTTTTCAGTAAGCGCTTCCCAGCCGCTGTCCACAAACACAAAATCTTCGTCCGCTTTGACATAGGCGTCATAAGCGTCGCAGGTATTGGTGCCCATATCCACACAGAAGCAGTTTTCAAAGCTCTTTGGGCAGCCCATGAGTATAAATTTTGTCTTATTACGCAGTCTTGCGTAATAGATATCCTCAAAGCCATTTTTTAAATAGATTTCGTCAAACCGGCGCACGGCGTGCAGATCACAGCTTCTCAGGAAAATAATATTTCCCTTTGGCTCCTCGCTGGCTGTTTTTACCTCATCCTCTGTAAAGTAAAACAACACCTCTGACTGAGGAAACAGTACCTCCTTAAATGAAAAATCGCTCTTTTTGTCAAATTCAATGTCCCCAATACTGCCAATCTCACCGTACTCCACGCGGTCTGTGTCCGAAAAAGCCCCAGCCCCCGCGTACAGTCGCGGCGCAAAAATCCGGTAATTCTGAGACAGGTCCCTTAAAACCGCATCAAAATCCTCTGTTTTGATCTGATAACCCATAGCAACCTCCTTTGGATCAACTCGTTCTTTACGTTAATTTTATAACGAAATCTAAAAAGACACCGTGACGAATATCACGATGTCTTAAATTTATACCCCTATTTTCGATTCCCATTCCCATCAAAGGTGTCTTTCAACGCTTCTCTAAAAAACAACAGGGGTCCGATTCACAAGTCTCACCTTTGCTACTTGATGAAAAAATTGTCAATTTTCATGTTTTGATCAAAGCCGATGGTAAACTGGGCTTTGCCATTTTCGTACTCCGCAACGGCTACCACCAAAGCGCTTTTGTTATTCGGCGCTGTTTCTGTCTGTTTGACACTGCTGAATTTGCCCAGCTCAGGCATGGTTTGATCCCAGGCGTCCTTCAAGACATCGGCAGTCAGCTTATCTTTAACATTATCGGCTGTTTCAGCCGCTATGGTATCAAACTCCTGGTTGTTCCACTCAACGATAATTTTTTCCGCTTCCTGCTTCAGGGTATCCTCACTGAAGGCAGGGTCGAGCTTTTGATTGGAGGCTGACCCGCCTGAACAGGCCGACAACACGGTCAAAAGCATCAGTACAGCCAAACCGATAGCCACTATCTTCTTTTTCATCATAAATTCTCCTCTCCATTTACTCAGTTCATTTCAACGAATCCAGTAACCTGTGATCCTCATATTCGTATTATAGGTTACCCGATGTTGTATTTTACTCTTTTCATATTCCGCAACAATGGTCACTGTTGCCTGTCCATTTTCTCTGTCCACAATTTTTGTTTTCTCTATTTTTTTAAAAGCACCAATTTTTTCTGATATCTGATCATACCCTTGCTTTAACAGCTCTGGCGTCAGCTTATCCTTTATAGAATCATCCGATTGGCTGGTAATGGCTTCAAAATTTTGATGGTTCCAGTCATCGGCCACTTGCTCTGCCTCTCGTTTCAAAAGTTCTTCATCAAACGCTGGGTCCAATTCCTGAAGACTTGCATTTTCTGAACACCCTGGAAGCATCATTACCAGTGACAAAATAAGTAAAATGAGTAAGAAGCTTTTTCTTTTCATCATAAAGAGATTTCCTCCTGATCAAATCTCGGTCGAATTTTCACCATCCAGATGATCAAGCCCACAGCCGCCAAAAATACTATCGCCTCTACCCAGTATACTGATAAGCCAAAGATTCCCGGCAAAATGATGATCGACGCATCTACCATTGTGTGGATAACCAATGCAAAAATTAAATAACGGAGCTGTCTTGATCGAACAGCATAAAAAACCAGCATAGATAGTCCGATCTGTATGATCATCGCAAAGACCCTTTCAAATAAGGATATAAAGATCACTGTATAACTGAGTTGTGTGGCAATAAGTACCGCTATATAGGAACTCCCGCTCAGAAGTACAAAAAGATTGGCAATATTATTCAGTCCAACACTGAACATGGCTTCAAATCCCCCATGCCCCAGTCCAAAGGCAATACCGTCCACATATCTTCTGTTTTCCTGCAGCCAGTAACGCACCGCAATATATCGCCCAAACTCCTCTGCGACAGCCGCTGTACCGCCCATAAACAGCCCGTATATCCAAGGAAATCCTGTCATAGAAACAAACCAGTCTGTTTGCTTTATAAAAGAAAGAATGGTCATACGGATTACAGACTGGAAGATAAAAAACACCAGCATACCGATAAAGAAAGGCTTAGCGACATGCTTCTTCTTGACACTTAGATAAATAAATCCTCCGACCGGAATGGCAAAGCATAAAAAAATTAATACGATCAGACTGGCAATAATCCCTGAATCAACCATCATCTTTCACCTCTGTTTGAACTGGAATGAACAGGCTTACCTTAAAGGTATTCTCACCTGTCTCGATACGCAAATGTCCATTGTACTTTTCCAGGGCGCGTTTTACATTTTCAAGGCCATAACCCTGATGCCCCTCCTTGCTTGAGTTCAGCCGGCTTTCATTTAAAACCGAGCTGTTTTTCGTGCTGTTCTCGACAGAAATCACAATGAAATCCCGCACATTATCGGCCTTCAGCTTTGTCCAGGGCTCTCTGGCTTCACAGGCTGCCTCAATGGCATTATCTAACAGGTTAGCGAAAATCGTTGTGATATCCATCTCTTTCATAAACGACAGATCGATCTGGTTCAGGGCGCACGCCACTGGGACACCTGACATTTTGCCGCGCTCTGCCTTGTCGTTGATCACAATATTCAGAACGCGATTGTCCGTATAATAATCCTGGCTGAAGCTGTTTAGAAGCTGTCTTAAATCATTGCCATACTGTCTGCCCTTTTCTGCCTCGCCGGTCTGGTACAGCCGCTCCATGGCCTGGAGATGATTTTTCATATCGTGGACTGTTTTTCTGGAATCCTCCAGCTTTTGCTCCATTTCCTGATAATATCGGTACTGGAGGCCTGACGCCTGATCATACAGGGCCAGCTGCTTTTTCATCTCGTTATTTTGAACCACCTTGTTAAAAAGATAGAATAAATACAGGTTTAAAAACGGCACCATAAGGATATCACAAATCAGGAAAAAGATGATCAGCGGCGGCAGGAGATAAGTTGCCAGAAAGTACATCAACACAATGTTCATCACACTGAATACCGGCAAGATAATAAAGCCAAATATTTTGATACTACCATTTACCAGAATTTTTTCTTTGTGGAAACGCGTGACAAATATGCGGTAAAGAAGAAAGATAATCACCTGATTCAGGAGTATCCCCAACCCGTTCTGCCATGGATTAAATGGAATGAACGTGATAAACATACTCAATAAAATCGGCATGACAATACACAACAGAAAGTCAAACAAACCTAAAAAGCAGCTGAAGGCAAATATATAATAGAGCTTTACTTTTTTTCGATTCTGGTACAGGGCTGCTCCAAGCAAGACACTGAAAACAGGCATTGCTGCAATCTTGACAAAAGGATAAATAAAATAGCTGGCAACTGTCAGAACAATTTCATAGGCGGCGACCAGCGCTATCTGAACACCCCGGGAACGGTCAAAGGGGCCCAGGAGCCAACGCATAAAATCGAAGGTCATATAAACCGTAAAAAAATTAATAACGACCGCAAAGCACATAAAAATGAATGCATCCGTTTCTGACATTTTGAATTCCCCTCCTATCCGATCAAATGCTCCAGATAAACATTGAGCTGCTCCCTGAACGCCGCAGACTTCTTTTGCGACAGCGGTACCACATCGCTGTTGGTCATCTGGATATCATAGCCCTTGATGGCTTTGACGTGGAAAAGATTCACACAGAAGCTTTTGTGGGGCTGGCTGAAAGCATAAGGCTTCATCACTTCTGCAACCTCACCCATTTTACGGCGCAGATAAAAGGGACCTTTCTGGGTGCACATGCGTATTCTGCGCTCTGTGTACTCGAAATAAAAAATATCCCTTATATCGAACCGCACAATTCCTTCCTCTGTCTTAAACTCAAGAAATAAAGGCTGCTCTGTTTCCTGCTTGTACGCCTCCACCTCCTGGAGAATGGCTTTAATGTCACTCTGAGTCACAGGCTTTTCAAGATAGCCAAAGGCATGCACACCCATGGCATATTTCTGGTAATCGGGCAGATGGGTCACATAGACAATATACACCTGCTTATCCCATTTTCGGATTCTGCGGCCAGTCTCGATTCCATCCATGCCGCTCATATCAATGTCTAAAAATACCAGATCATAGTGACCTCGCTTCTGAAGAAAGGCTTCTCCGCATTCAAAACAATCGATGGCTTCCACCTTGGGGTAATTCTTTAAAAACCTACAGATTATTTCCCGTATTTCTTTTTCATCGTCACAAACCGCTATCCTCAGCATGATGCATTCTTCTCCCTTCGATGTAATTTCATTATAAGTCATTTTATCTGCAAAAGCAATAAGGTTTGCCTGACAGACGGATTTTCAGTCTGAAAGACAGAAAAGGCAGGCTAAAGCCTGCCTCTTTACTGCTTAAAATAATCGGATAGAATGTCCATATTCACAACTGTAATCCGGCCTTTATCCTGCCGGATAAGCTTTTGTGTATTCAAAAGCTTTAAGGCTCTTGAGATTGTTTCTCTGGGCGAGCCCATTAAATCAGCCAGATAGGTGATGCTGATATCCAGGTCAATGGTACGGCCCTGCGGGGTATCCACGCCATAGTCATTGGCCAGCTTCCACAGCTTTGCGGCTACGCGTCTCTCCATTTTCAGTACACCGGTTGTGTTTTTCAACTGGCGGTACAGCCGCCGGATCTTTCGGTTAGCCGCGTTCAGTATAATCTCTGTCAGTCCAAAATCCCGCTTCATCCACTCTTTTAGCTCTGTCTTTTCAATGCACAGAACCTCCAGGTTCTCAAAAGCCTCACAGCTCACAGAGGAGGTGGTCTCGGGGTGGATATCCTCATTGATGAGCTCACCCGGGCCCAGAATAAAAGCGACTTTCTTCTGCCCGCTCTCTCCAATTTTATAAAGGGACGCCTTGCCCGATAAAATCACAAACACAAAGGGCGTTGCCTCACGGTCTCTGAAAAGATGCTCTCCCTTTCGGTAGCAGCGCACATTTCCAGGCCGCATCAGGTATCCAAGCGTATCACTGCATACGCCCTCAAAGGTTTTGACAATCATTTTATCCATCAGGCTTCTCCCCTCAGCGGCTCTAAAATCACACGATAGGCCTGCTTTAGATCTTCATATTTTAAACGGCAGTTGGCCGGGCTGGTGGATGGCAGCAAAATGGAAGGCACACCCGTTGTGGGATAGCAGTATTTTTTATAGAGCGCCGTTGCCTTTGCCCCGGTTGTAAAAACAGCTCTTATCTCTCCCCTGCCCAAGACCTCTGTAAAATCATTGGGGACAGGATTTTTAATGCTGCTGTCACTGGCTCCGTCAATATTACAGGAAGCCAGCACATCCCAGAGGGCGATGTTATTTCGCTTCAGAAAATCTTTCTTTTCTTCGTTGGTCTCTGGCCTGGGCTGGTTTAGAATATCGGACAGCACCCGCCAGAAACGGTTTTGGGGATGTCCGTAATAAAAACCAAAGGCTCTGGATTTAGGCGAAGGAATGGTGCCTAAAATCAATATCTGCGCGTCTGGCAGGCAAAAGGGCTCGATGGTATGCGTCACTAAGTTATTCATTGGGGATCACCTTGTTTCTTTAGCATATTGCTATTATACCAAATTTCCATTTCAATGGTCAAAAAAAGAGCTGTTTAAAACAACTCTTTTTCAGGCTTCACGGCAGCACTGCTTCGACGCAGAGCCTGCCTTCTGTGTCTCTTCTCCCTCTTTGTTCAGATGAATGTATTTATTTTCCCTGAGCGTTTCGAGAAAACGGATCAGCCGTTCATAGAGAGGCTCTGCTTTTTGCCCAAAGCGCTCTTGCATCACACAGGCCAGGGCCTGCACATCCCTCTTGCCGTCTATCTGCTCCCAGACATAACTGCCGTAGGTGTCCAGGCGAATAGTGCTGACTTCCGGCATACCAAAGAACCGCTGTGCCACCCGGTTAATCCATCCGGTATTTGGCACACGAATGGTTATGAGGCCACGCTTGTTTTTAGAATAGGTATATGCGGCATTGTGCACTGGAATATAATCCAGATAATTTTCTTTTTTATGTAAATGTCTGCGTTTTATTTCAAACACCTCCAATTCATTTTTATTGTACTGCCTTTTTATCCTTATTCCAGATTGAGAACTTAAAAACAGATAAAATCAGGAGGATAAAAAAGACAATGGAGCCTGCGCTCCCCAGCGAGAAGCGGTCAGAAATGTTTAGAACATCGCCAAGGTAGCCGGCGCCAAAGGGAACCACTGCAAAGACAGCCAGCAAAATCCCCACAAGTCCTTCCCCCGCGATCATGCCTGAGGTGTAAAGCAGGCCTTTGTTTAAGAATTCTTTTCGCTGATCCTCGGTCACCTTTCTTTTCTTTTCAAAAAACAGGCGCACCAGCCCACCGATCATAATGGCTGTGTTTAAGTGTACCGGCAGGTACAGCCCAACAGCAAAAGGCAGTACAGGAATACCAAGGATTTCAATCACCACTGCGATACCCGCGCCGATAAAGACAAGGGTCCACGGAAGATTCCCATCCATAACACCCTCAACCACCATTTTCATTAAAACAGCCTGCGGCGCAGGAAGCTCGGCAGAACCGTAGCCCCAGGCCGCGTTGAGCAGATAAAGAATCCCACCGATGGCCAGGGCTGAAATGATCACGCCCAGCAGCTCGCCGATCTGCTGCTTCTGAGGCGTCGATCCCACAATATAGCCGGTTTTTAAATCCTGCGAGGTGTCACCGGAAATCGCTGCGATAATGGCAATGATCAAGCCCACAGCAATGGCGCCAGTCATTCCAGATTGTCCGGTCATCCCAATGGCTTTGAAGATAACCGTCGCGATAAGCAGTGTGGCAATGGTCATCCCTGAAACCGGATTGTTGCTGCTGCCCACCAGACCTACGATTCGAGAGGCAACCGTTGCAAAGAAAAAGCCGAAAACGGTAATGATCAGCGCGCCAAAAATATCGACTGGAATAGCAGGCACCAGCCAGATAACTAAAATAATGACTAAAACCATGGCTGCGACCAGCTTCATATTCAAATCACGATCTGTCCGGATCTGTACCTCCGGACCGTTGTTGCCCGAATAACTTTTCATAGCCTGCTTAAAAGTGCTGACAATGAGGGGCAGCGATTTCACCAGGCTGATGATCCCACCGGCTGCCACCGCACCAGCGCCAATGTAACGGACATAGTTACTCCAGATTCCAAAGGAATCCAGTGTTGAAATGGGCACTGTCCCCGGGAAAATCACCGCATCACCGGCAAACATACTGATAAGGGGCATAATGACCAGCCAGCTTAAAACGCCGCCGGAAAACATATAGGATGCGATCTTTGGGCCACAGATATAGCCAACGCCCAAAAGCGCCGGCAGTACATCACACCCAAAAGCCGCACCCTTGTAGCCCTTAATCTCCCATGAGATTTCAGATGGAAACAGCTTCAGTCCATCTGTGATAAATTTATAGACACCCGCAATGCCAAGACCAGCAAAGACAATTGATGCCTTGGAGCCTCCCTCCTCACCGGCCAGTAAAACCTCGGCGCAGGCAGTGCCTTCCGGATATGGTAAAACACCGTGCTCTTTGACGATCAAAGCCCTGCGCAGCGGAATCATGAACAATATCCCAAGGAAGCCGCCGCAGACAGCAATGAGGGCGATCTCAAGCAGCGAGGGGCTGGCGGTTCCCCATTCCTGGCTCCACATAAACAGAGCAGGCAGCGTGAAGATCGCCCCCGAAGCCACCGATTCGCCCGCCGATCCAATGGTCTGCACAATGTTATTCTCCAGAATAGAATCTTTTTTAAGAATGAGACGGATGACCCCCATCGAGATAACCGCTGCCGGAATTGACGCTGAAATGGTCAGTCCAACGCGCAGGCCAAGGTATGCATTGGCTGCTCCAAAGACCACTGCCAGTATCAACCCGAGGATAATGGAGGTGGCTGTAAACTCTGGCATGATCCGGTCCGCTGAAATAAAGGGCTTAAATGATGATTCCTCTTTCATTACAGACCTCTTTTCGATACACCAAGAGCCGCCAGAGCACCCGCAATAATCTGAAGATTTATCATCATATCCTCTACGCTCCAGTATTCATCCACCTGATGGCACATATCTGGTTCATCCGGAAACAGCACGCCAAAGGCCACAGCATTATCAAAAGCCCGGGCATAGGTGCCGCCTCCGATGGCGATGGGCTCTGTCCTGTCACCGGTAATATCCCGGTACACGCCCAGCAGTGTCTGTACCAGCGGGCTGTCCTTCTTAACATAGAGTGGCGGAACCATCTGCATTGTGTCTACCTCGTAACCGACAGGGTCTACAGACTGGCGGATACGCCCAACAATATCATCAACATCTGCGGTTACCGGATAGCGGATGTCACACTCCAGCCTTGAGCCCTGCGCATCGACCCTGCCGATGGCTGGGTTAATGGTCAGCTCACCGGAGATCTCGTCTGAAATTGCAATATTGAAGCCCTCTACATTGGCTTTGTCCAGCAACTCTAAAAATGGATGTACAATTCCAGCCTCTTTAAGCTCACGCCCCAGCTTTAAAAGAGCATTGACGCCATTTTGCGGTTCCATGGCGTGGGCAGGCCTGCCTTTTGCTGTAAACCTTCGCCCCTGGACTTCTGCCTCTGCGAAGTCCGGTACAATATTGATCTGTTTTCCGGCTTTCAAGGTCATATCCTCGCCGGTAACATCAGTCTTGTTGTGAATCTGAATCTTGAGAATGCCCTTTTCGGCAAAAATAACCGGATAGGACGCATCTGGTGAAAAGGCATAATCCGGTATAATCTCGGTTTCCTTATAACGATCCATACAGCGCCAGGTTCCGCTTTCCTCGTCACCGCCAATGATCAGGCGAATACGCTTATTTACCGGCACACCACTGTCCTTCAGCGCCTTCATCGCATACAGTGCCACCATAGCTGGCCCTTTGTCGTCATTGGTGCCTCTGCCATAAACCTTGCCATCAATCACCGTTCCGTCAAAGGGGTCAACACGCCAGCCTTCACCGACCGGGACTGTATCAATGTGCACGAGCACGCCGACCATTTCCTCGCCCTCTCCCATATCAATAATGCCGCAGCAGCCGTCCAGATTCTGGGTTTCAAAGCCAAAACGCTTTCCGACGGCCAGCATATAATCAATGGCGACGTTAATATTTTTGCCCAGCGGGGTCATTTCATCGATGTCGCCGGCATCTCCGTTTGTACTTGCGATGCTTAGCAGCCCCCTGAGATCACGCAGCATTTGTTCCTGATCCACCTTAAAATTCATCGTGAATACTCCTTTCCACGTAACATTTTCATCCTACTTTTTAAAAAGTCCTTAAACTAAATAAAACACCGTTTTGATATACCCAAAAACGGTGTTTAAAAAACATGGTGATGACAGGGACGCCCTCATTCCATTATATATTTTCTTGAATTGCTGCTATTCTGCCAGCGCACTGCTCAATGGCCCGCTCATCAATGGACGCGAGGGGATGACCGCTTCCCTGTGACTGGCGGGCTACGGTTGCCGCAATCATGCGGTCCGAGCCTGTTAACCGCGCAAGATCCATCTCCCCGCCAAAGTTAAAACAGCCCAGCGTACGCTTCCTGAGCTTTTCAGAAATATTATCCTTATAATATTTTTCCCTGTTTTCCGGAAAAGCGCAGTTGATGAAATAGATCACCTTTTTCCGTTCCAGAACATCTTCATACTTCTTGAGCGCCTTTCGCACCGGACGCGTATACATTCCCATGCGGATGGAGCCGCCAATAACAATAAGATCATAGGACTCAAAATCAGGTGTCTTTTTCTTAAGATCGGCCAGGTCTGCAGCTCCCACCTGCTTTAATAAAAGCTGGGCGCATTTCTCAGAGGTTCCGTTTTTGCTGTGATATGCGATCAATATTTTCATCTTAAGCTCCTTTATCCATATTTAAAAGCATGGCTTTACCCATAACCCGAATCATTATAACATAAGTTCAACTTTAAAAATATGCTTTCTCTGTAAAATTTATTTTCTTCCTGCGTAAAAAAGATGCGGCATAACGCCGCACCTTTCTGCTCTGTGTCTAAATCTTTTCGTTCTTTAATGCATTGAACGCTGTATCCGGCTGTACCTTTCCAAGAAGCCTATCGTCCAGCAGGCTCAAGCCCTTGGTCACCAGCGTAACCAGGCCGATCAAGGCCGGCGCCACAAGAAGCCAGTACCAGGGAAAGGGAATCTGGTCGATCACTGGAACACCATGTGCTCCCAGCATCAGAAGATAATTTTCGTTCAAAGCGTGCGACATGATAAAAGCGATAACCGCAATGATGGCAAGCCCGATCATCGGCTTCCATGCCCTCCGCACTTCCGGCCTGTAATCCGCCGCAAAAGGCATGGTCAAGGCAATTAAAACCATGAGGCCATGAGACACCATGCTCTGTACTGCCATGGTGTGAATACCGCCATAATCATAGAAAACCCACAATGGGTAGATAAGTACCATGAGCCCGCCCATCACAGCCAAAACGTCAATGTAAGGGTAAGCCCTCTCCCGCTTAAACAAGACGATCAGCGGCAGGGCGATACACACCTGGTTACACCAGTCAAAGCGGATATTCCTGAGGTCAAAACCAAAATAGCAGGTTCTCCAGCTGATTCTGAAAATCTCCAGGGCCAGCATAACAGCGGCGAGAACCCGGATCAGCTTCTGGCTGAAGCGCCGGTCATGTTTTTTGGTCTGTATGACCATAACGGTCACAATAAAAATCATCAGCAATGATGACAGAATAAGATGCTCCGGTGAAAAAATGCGATTGTGCGGCTCAACGTTCTGTGGTGCGAAGTAATGTTCGTAAAAATAATCCATGCTGCTTCCTTCTCTATTACATAATGTGCACAGTATAACATACCCCAAAAATTAATTCATTAAAATTTTAAAAAGTATGCGACAGAAAAGCCCCCGGCACCTTGGTACCGAAG
>CAUEUD010000070.1 GCA_959020865.1 Eubacterium limosum
TCTGGAATATGATCGCGCCGCTTATCTTTAAGTAAAACAAAAGTAAAGGAAAATTTATGCAGGAAACGAAAAATACAGAACAACCATTTAAATCAGGCTTTATCAGCATCATCGGTCGTCCCAATGTGGGCAAATCCACGCTGCTTAACAGCATTATGGGTGAAAAACTGGTCATCACGGCCAACAAGCCCCAGACCACCAGAAACGCCATCCGCTGTATCCACACTGACGCGGACAGCCAGATGGTCTTTATCGATACGCCGGGTATGCACAAGCCAAAGAACAAGCTGGGGGACTTTATGCTCAAGTCCGCCGAGGACACCATCTCCGACGTGGACGTGGTGCTCTTTCTCGTTGAGCCTGAGGACAGGATTGGCCCGGGTGACCAGTACATTCTGGATAAGCTCGCAGGCAGCCGGACACCGGTAATCCTGATCATCAACAAGATCGACACGGTGCCTAAGGAGGAACTGCTTAAGACCATCGCGGCCTATCAGGATTACACCTTTCTGGACAGTATTATCCCTGTCTCGGCCTGGAACGGTGATGGGGTACAGGAGCTTCTGGCAGCCATTAAAAAGCATCTGGAGCCAGGCCCCATGTACTTTCCGGCGGATATGGTGGTGGATCAGTCCGAGCGCTTTATCGTGGGCGAGCTGATCCGCGAAAAGGTTTTGCACCTCCTCAAGGATGAGGTGCCCCACGGCGTGGCGGTTGAGGTCACAAAAATGAAGGCGCGCGAGGATAAGAACATCATCGACATCGACGCCACCATTTTCTGTGAGCGCAAGACCCACAAGGGGATTCTGATCGGAAAGCAGGGCTCCATGCTCAAAAAGATCGGAACCTACGCCAGAAAGGATATTGAATTTTTTCTGAAAACACCGGTTAACCTTCAGCTCTGGGTCAAGGTAAGGGCAGACTGGCGCGAGAAAACCTATGACCTCAAGGATCTGGGATATACCGAGTAGCCCATGGCACTGGTAAAGACGAAGGGCATCGTGATCCGCGAGCAGCCCTTTCAGGAGCAGGACAAGATCATCACCCTTTTCACGGAGGAGGAGGGAAAGATCAAGGCCATCGCCAAGGGGGTAAGGCGGAACCGCAGCCCGCTGGTGGCAGCGACCCAGCTCTTTGCCTACAGCGAGTTTGTCTATTATCCCGGCAAAAATTTTGCCAACATCAATCAGGCCAGTCTTATACAGTCTTTTTATCCGTTGCGTAATGATCTGATGAAGATGTCTCTGGCTTCCTATGTTTTGGAGCTGCTGGACGCCTTTTATGATTACTATCAGGGGAATAAGGCCGTGCTGCGGCTGGTAAATTTTATCCTGTTTTATCTATCGGAGGATAAGAGCCAGAGCAATGAAGCACTGGTGGCAGCTCTTCAGCTCAAGCTGACGGAGGTGCACGGCATACGGCCGGTCTTTGACACCTGCGCGCTCTGCGGCAGCACCGAACATTTAACACATTTCAGTATTGAAAATAACGGCGTTTTATGCGAAAATTGTCATCGGACAGAAGGCTACAGCTACCGGATTACCCCGGAGGTGCTCACGGAGATGGTTTATCTCCTTGTCACCCCCATCAAGGCGATCCGGCAGCGGGCGTTTGACAAGACGCTGGTACGGCGCATCATGGACATGATGAACCACTATATTTCCTACCAGCTGGCGAAAAACCTCAAAACCTATGACTTCTACCGGGACTTAAATTTATAAGGAGGAACAACATTATGGGAAAATACCGTATGGCACATACCATGATCCGTGTAATGGATCTTGAAAAATCACTGGCATTCTATCAGGATGCACTGGGCTTTAAGGAAGTCCGCAGAAAGGACAAGCCGGAAGGCAAGTTTACCCTGGTATACCTGGGTGACGGCCAGACCGATTTCACCCTGGAGCTCACCTACAACTACGACCCTGAAAAGCCTTATGTCATTGGCGATGGCTATGGACACCTGGCGGTAGAGGTCGAAGACCTGGAAGCCAGCCATGAAGAGCACAAAGCCAAAGGGTACGACGTCACCGACCTCAGCGGCCTGGACAACGGCGTTAAAAGCTACTATTTCATCAAGGACCCAGACGGATATAAAATTGAAATTATCCGCCTGAAATAAGCGTAAAGTACAGAAAAAAGCCCCGTTGCAGGGGCTTTTTTTATTGCGGTTCTCCGCCTGACCCGACTTCCCGGGGCGCGGTTTTTTTATAGTCCATGATCTTCTTTGTCAGCCGGGTGCTGATCACGCCACAGACCACAGCGGTCAGGATGCCGGACAGCATGACGCAGATAATGCCGGGAATCTGTCCGGTCCCCATGATAAACACCGAGGTGATGGCGCCATAGGCGTGGGGCAGCTCGTTAAACCAGGTGTTTTTCAGCGGAATAAAATGCACCACGACGGTCACCACCGAAAAAACAAACATGCCGATCCAGAGCGCGAGGTCCGGGCCCAGGCCAAGCGCTTTAAGTGCTCCATCCATCCAGAAATAAACCAGCGCCCACAGAATACCGGATAGGGCTGAGAAAAGGTAATTTGGTGTTTTCTCGGGCTTTGCGCCTTTGGCGAAGGTCAAACCCAATCCGATGAAAAACATGGCCAGAAGGCCGGAAAACGGCGAATGGGTAATGATTACAAAGGCCGTTGCCACGAAAAGCCCGAGGGCTGTGCCGTTAATCCACCAGTAAAGCTTTGTTTCCATGGCGCCTTACATGATCAGGCTGAGAATAAACATTTCCAGCTCGGTCTCTGTTACCTCAAGATTGCTTTTGATCATGGGGCGGTATTCTTCAGGGTAGCTCTCAACAATTTCTCTGTCCAACTGTGTTAATTGATCTTTCATGTTTCACCTCAATACTGTCCGTACTCGCGGACGAAATTCAATACAGCCTTCAGCTTATCCGGGTCGGCATCATGAAAATCCAGGGCGGATTTGTTCAGCCCAAAGTAAAAGCGGCCGTTTTTCATGCCGATATCCATGAGCTTGCGGGCTTTGTCAATACACTCCTCGGTGGAGTAATCTGAAAAGTAGTTCAGCGGATAGGAGCAGCTGAGCATGTGGTCCTGACCAAGGGTGGCCGTCGCCTGTTCAAAATCCTGGTATTCCACGGCAATGACGATTTTATCCTTGGGCAGCTCCTGATAAAAATCGAAGAACCGGCCGTCGCGGTAGTCGCCCTGGAAGTTGACGTAAAGGGTAACGCCCTTGTCGGTCAGCATTTCGCACAGCTTTTTGAAGGTGGGCCAGTAAAAGCGTTCAAACTGCTTCTGGTTGATCATCGGCGGCAGATGTGACCAGGTACAGGCCAGCGGGAAGCCGCTTTCATCCGCCATGCTGGTGGTTTCGACATAGCGGGCCATGACGTTTAGCAGCGCGTCGCAGGCGGCTTCGACGTCGTCTTTTCTGCGCCGCAGGTCCATGGAAATCTGGGTGATGCCCCGCAGATGGTCGGCCAGAAGGTCGAAGGGGGCGTAGAACATGGTGCCATAGTAGAGCAGAGCGCCGTTAGTCATGGTTTTCTCAAAAATCTGATCATAAAAGTGGTGGACCTGGTTCTTTTCATAGAGAAGCGCCTTGGCAAAAGCCATGGTGCTGTAAGGGGCTTCACGCCCCAGCTCGGTGTACATCCGGGGCAGAACGCGTGATGCGATGCAGTGGATGGGGTCTTCGATGAGCTCAGGGTATTCCTCTGGAAGCAGTGAGGTCACCTCCGGATGCTGCATATAGCCGTTAGCACGGTTTTGAATCCAAACTTTTGAACCCAGCAGTGTGTTTTTTTGAGGTGGCATAAAGACCACGCTCTGTGTAAGGTCAATGTCAAAGTCCTTCATGACCTGCTCGTAGCCTTCGACGAAGCCGTCGCAGTCCCAGAAGGAACGAATACAGTCCCGTTTTGTGTACTCACAGATATAGGTGGGCTCAAAGTCCATCATAATGGGGACATAGTCCATTTTTTCGCCGCGAACGCCGCGCATAAAATTATCCAGCTTTGCCTGTGCGTTTTCCATTTTATTTTGTTCTCCCTTATTTTTTACAGATTCAGACAAAATGTGCGCATATTTTGAATACGTTCAATATACACCTTTTTTAAAATTTTGTCAACGTTCAAAATTCATTTCTTTATTTTTTTTATGGTGGATGCTATAATAAAATAAAAAACGTGGAGGAGCCATGGCAAACTATAAAAATGGCCTTGAGACAAAGGAAAGCCTTTACCAGAGCGCGAAAAAGATTTTTTACCAGAAGGGCTATGATAAGACAACAGTCAAGGATATCATTACCGACGCCAGAACAAAGCAGGGTCTTTTAAACTATTATTTTGGGGCGAAGGAGAACCTGGCGGTTCAGATTTATAAAGACTTTTGCAACGATGTTGTTTTCTGTGTGGATGAGCGGAAGGCTGAGCTGGGCAGTCTGCCCCGGGGGCTGCTGTTGGATATGATCGGCTATCGAGCGTATTTTAAGGCGTTGTTTACAGACACCTCTGTCATGCAGTTTTATGCGGAGGTTTCAAAACTGCCGCTGTTCGCAAGAAGCATGCTTGATCTGCGGGACTATTTCTTTAGCATGGAGCTCGAGAGTGAGGCCTACACGGGTATTAACCCAAGGCTGAAGGAACGCAGGTATTTTGAGTATCTGAAATCACTGACGGTTGGAATGGAAATTCAGGTTTTCAGGGATGTGCTTGAAAGGCAGATTGATCTGGAGCTCCAGGATGCTGTCGACTGGTTCTTCTTTGACTATTACAGCTTTCTTTTCACCGATAATGATTACATCCGTGAAAATATCGAAAAGTCAAGGCAGGTTGTCAGCCGTTTTACCTTTGAGATCACCCCGGTATTCGAGATCAGTTTATCGGTGCGTCCAGATGGGAAGCTCTAGTAAGGGCTAGATGATAAAGTTAGTTGAGCCAAAGTATACCCATAAGGGGTACAGGTATAAGAGACGCTGATGGCTTTCAAATAAATGCAACAGAGGTATTGACAAAACGGGTTTGCAAGCATATAATAAATGTAAATTCGGCATTGTTATTATTGTCCTGTGGTTGTCCATCGGCCTCACGATGGTTTGAGCACAATTGGGTGAAAATCCCAAACGGTCCCGCCGCTGTAAGACGAAAGTCAAGTCAGATTGCTGACCATAGGATTTTAAGCTGCATTTGGTTACGAGAGATAACTGAATGTAAGGACGAGGCTGTGTGTATCTTTGGCACACCCATTTCGTACTTTCATCGCTTATCTTTTTTGATGAGCGATTTTTTTATGGAAAAGTACATTGGGAACAAGTATGAGGAGGTAGAAAATGACAAAGAGACAAAAACAAGTTGTGACCATGCTTGGAGCATGGGCGCTGGTCTTCGGCATTGTGCCCGCGGCAAACGCGATGCACATCATGGAAGGCTATTTACCGGTTGGCTACTGTATTATGTGGGGTGTTCTATGTATACCTTTTCTTGCAGCTGGCTTTTTCTCCATTAAAAAGACTTTGACAGGCAACAGAAGAGCGATCACCTTACTTGCGATGGCGGGCGCATTTATCTTCGTGATCTCTTCTTTAAAGATTCCATCCGTTACGGGCAGCTGCTCGCACATGACAGGTACAGGCCTGGGCGCCATTTTATTCGGGCCCAGCGCAGTCAGTATTTTGGGTATTATCGTATTGTTATTTCAGGCGATCCTTCTGGCTCACGGCGGTCTTACCACCCTTGGCGCCAACACCTTCTCCATGGCCATCGCAGGTCCCTTTGTATCCTTTGGGATTTACAAGCTGTGCCAGAAAATGAAGGTAAACCGCAAAATCGGCGTGTTTCTGGCAGCCTGCATCGGTGATTTGTTTACCTACTGTATCACCAGTATCCAGCTGGCCTTTGCCTATCCCTCAGAAACGGGCGGCGTGGCAGCTTCTGCTGTTAAGTTCCTGGGTGTTTTTGCCCCCACACAGCTGCCGCTGGCCATCATTGAAGGGATTTTAACGGTTATTATTGTCATTGCTCTGGAAACCTATGCGAGCCCAGAGCTAAAATCAATTGGATTTTTAGCAGCGGAGGAAGCGTAAGATGAGCAAAAATAAAAAATTAGTCATTGTTCTGCTGGTCATCGTCGCACTTTTGGTGGTCGTTCCGCTTTTTGCCCTTCAGGGCGCAGAGTTCGGTGGCTCTGATGATGCGGGAAGCACCATGATCGAAGAAATTCAGGGCGGCGAATATGAGCCTTGGTTTACACCAGTGCTCGAAACACTGATCAACGGTGAACTGCCAGGTGAGGTTGAATCACTGATCTTCTGTCTCCAGACCGGTATCGGCGTTGGCATTCTGGCCTTTTTCATGGGCCGTCTGGTAGAGCGCAAAAAACTCGGCAAAGAAGATTCAGAGCTGTAACCGCATTTCCGGGGGGAGGGCAACCTGCCCTCTTTTTATGATTAAGCGTAAAAAAATTCCTTAGAGTAAAGGAGCTTGTTCGTGAAGGTATTTTTAGTAGCACTTGCAGTTCTGTGTGTGTGCGGCCTGGTATACTGGCTGCGCCACCGGGAGTGCGCCCACAGACACGGCAGACATCATGGCCATTCCCACGGCGGGGCGGTTTTTTCCATTGATGTGCTCGCCTACAATTCAAAGATCAACGGCTGGAATCCCGGCTTTAAGGTAGGTTTCTCCCTGCTGCTTCTGCTCATCTGTGTCATTGCCAATAACCTTTATGTATCGGTTCTGGTTATTTTGATCACAGCCTATGTTACAGTGGTCATGGGCGGTGTGCATTTCAGAGATTACCTGAGCTTTCTGAGAGTGCCGGTGGCGTTTCTCATCCTTGGGAGTATTGCTATCCTCTTCAATTTTTCAAGAGAGCCTCTTGGCCTCTGGGCCCTCAACTGCCACTTCTTTTATATTTATATTTCCCACGACAGCCTCATGACGACGCTGTATTTATGGGGCAAGGCTTTTGGCGCAGTCAGCGCCATGTATATGATGTCACTGTCCACCCCGTCTACCGAGGTCTTTGGAGTTTTGCGCCGCGTGCATGTCCCCAAGCTTGTTATTGAGCTGATGAACATGATCTATCGGTATATTTTTATTCTGATGGATACTCAGGCCAAAATGAAAAACTCGGCGGAGTCCCGGCTGGGCTACTGCGATTTTAAGACAGCGGTTTATTCCTTCGGCCACTCCATGAGCAATCTTTTTGTGGTCTCCATGAAGCGTGCCAGCCAGTACTATGACGCCATGGAGGCAAGGTGCTATGATGGCGATCTGCTGTTTTTAGAGGCTGAGAAGCCCCTTCGCAGAGAACAGGTAATGGCTGGGGCGCTGGTTGTCCTGCTGCTGGCAGCTGTTTGGATTTTAAAATTCTAGGAGAAGGCAACATGAAAGAAACAATCATTGAAATAAAAAATCTAAAGTACGCATACACTGGGGATAAGCCGGCACTTCGGGGCATTGATGTGACCATCGGAAAGGGCGAGCGTATTGCGGTTATCGGCTCTAACGGGGCTGGAAAGTCGACCTTTTTCCTGAACCTTAACGGCGTGCTCACACCGGACAGCGGCGAAATTTATTTTAAAGGTCAGAAGTTAACCCGGGATAAAAAGGATCTGAATACACTGCGGAAGTCCATCGGGATCGTTTTTCAGGATGCGGATAACCAGATCATTGCGTCGACCGTTATGGGGGAGGTCTCCTTTGGCCCTATGAACCTCAAGCTTCCCAGAGAAGAGGTCGTCCGCCGGGTTGACGAAGCTCTGGAATATATGAATATTACGGATTTTAAGGACCGGCCGCCCCATTATCTGAGCGGTGGAGAAAAAAAGCGGATCACCATTGCCGACATCATTGCCATGCACTCCGAGGTCATTGTCTTTGATGAGCCCACCGCGGCTCTGGACCCGCTGAATGCGGAAATGCTGGAAGAGGTGCTTGAGAAGCTGGCCGCTCAGGAAAAAACCATGCTGATCTCCACCCACGATGTCGATTTTGCCTATCGCTGGGCGGAGCGCGCTCTTGTTTTTTGCGATGGACAGATTATCGCCGACGCTCCGCCGGTCGAAATTTTTAGCGATGAGGAGATTCTGAGACGGGCCAACCTGAAAAAGCCTATGATGCTGGAGGTTTACAACGCCATGGTGGCAAAGGGGATGCTCCCGGACAACCAGGCTTATCCGAAGGATGTGGCGGCGTTTAAACACTTGCTGGAGGACTAAAGGGAAGCAGCCGAAGCAAAAAATGTATAGAAGAACCAGCCCTGAATGTGCTGGTTCTTTTTTGTCATCAATTTAGCCTGTCGTGGTTGTTTTTTATGAGTATGCTATGTTATACTAAAAAAGATTACAATACCAGTGAGGCGGAAATGATTGAACAATTAATTACTGCTTTTGTAGAGCTTGACGAGGAGCTCGTCAATAAGTTGACTAAACGAGCGCTGCGGAGCGGCATAAAGCCCTATGAAATTATCGAGGCAGTCAATTTTGCGCTCGGTGAAATCGGGAAAGGCTTTGAGACAGGGGAGGCCACGCTTTCAGACCTGATGATGTCGGGCATTCTCTATGAGCAGATCATCAACTCAAAAGAGATGCATCTTTATGACCAGATTGAGCAGACCAACAGGTCTGGTCTGATTCTCTTGGGAACCATAGAGTCGGACATTCATGATATCGGCAAGTCGATTTTTAAAAGCGGTGCGATTATCTCAGGCTTCAAGGTCATCGACCTGGGAGTAGATGTCTCCTCTGATATTTTTATAAAAAATATCATCAAGTATCAGCCAGACATTTTGGGAATCAGCGTTGTCCTGACCAGCGCCGTGGACTACATTAAGCGGACCATTGACGTTATAACAGGCGAGGGGCTGAGGCAGAATTTAAAGATTATTCTCGGGGGCAGCTTCATCGATGATGAGATTGTCCGATGCTGCGGAGCCGATGGTTACGCAAATAATATTTTGGATGGTGTAAAGTTGTGTCAACGATGGATGGAAGAAAGAGCCAACCGGTAAAATATCAGCAGATTGCTGACGATATCCGCTTAAAAATACTGGGTGGGATCTATGCCCAGAATGAGATGCTCCCATCAGAAAAAAAGCTGGGTGAGAAATATGGTGCGAGCCGGCTGACCATCAGAAACACGCTTAATCTGCTGGAGAATGAGGGCTATATCTATACGAAGGCGGGAAAGGGCTCCTTTGTCAAGGGTGTGTCCACCGATCTGTACCGGATTGATATGGACATTAACAGCATTCTCAACGGTGGGTATGACCGGGTGGAGCTGATCAAGGCTAAAATGATCAAGCCTGATATCGACCTGGTTTACGAGCTCAAGGTTTCAAGGGAGAGCAAGATTGTTTTTATGGACTGGCATATTTTTAAGGACGAGTCAATCATTGGCTATGACAGGCGCTTTATCCCTTATTTCAGAGGTCTACCCATTGATGAGAAGGATTTGACCTACACGGGCCTGAAGGATATGATCAAGGGCTCTCAGACAGATTTCAGGGAGGAGATTGTCATTAACGGTATTATCCCTGAGGCGTGGCTGAAGGAAAAAATGGGCATTGACAGTAAAAATACAGACTCGGTACTTTTAGTGGAGCGCAAAATTTATGATGACCGGGGAACACCCACCGGCCTTGACCGTTTGTATCTGAATGCGGATGAGAGCTGTATCAAAGGAGTTTTTAGCGTATGAGCAATGAACAACTGTTTACAACCTATCAGGTTGTCTACGAGGATTTAAAGGATAAAATTCTGGATAAAACGTTTCAGCCCGGGGAAAAGCTGCCCTCTTTCAGTGAGCTGTGTGAGCTCTATAATGTGAGCAATATAACAGTCCGCAAAAGCATTGAGCTGCTGCGCCAAAATGGCTATGTCCACTCTAAGCCAAGAATCGGTAATTTTGTAAATGAAATCAAGAATGAGGTATACGCCCTGCGCTATAACCAGAGAACCTCTATGAAGCATGAGCCAACAGATGTAAAAGTCCTCTCGGTCGATTCGGTCGATCTCGAGGAGATGAAGCAGTATACCAAGGTGCGGCCAAATCGGCGTGCCAAGTGTATTAAGATCGCCCGTATGCACTGCTTTGGACAGCTGCCTGTTATGTACGAGCTGATTTTCATCCTGCACAATCCACGGCTCAATATTCATTCCTTTAATGAGGAGCGCTGGATCAGTGACGGCATCGGTGTTATTAACAATTACGACATCAACAAAAAATTTTACCTTTCTGTCGATAACCATTGCGAGACGATAAAGGATAAGCTCTATCTGGAAGATGAGGACAGTATATTCCGAATTCTTATCGAATATTACACGAAGCAGAACCGATTTGCGGGTATCTCTGTAAGCTTTGCCAGTTGTGACGATATTGATTTTCAGATTTCGTAAAAATTTGTAAATTTCCTTGACATCGCATACAAAAGGTGTTAATCTTATTTCAGAAATTACTGTTAGTGTAATTCGATTGAGTATAACATGTTATATATATTTAAATAAAAAGGAGATGGTTTTCTAAGAGGATTATTTTTTTATAGCAATTGAGTATAACATGATATTTATAATATCTTGGCAAATTAAGTTGATTGATGATTAAAATTTAGGGGAGAATCATGAAATTAAATTATTCAATTGGAACAGACGAAGAGGTACAGCGTATTCACGAGACAAGTCTGAAGATCTTGTCAGAGGTGGGCGTGTCCTTTCGGTGTGAAGCGGCCTTTGATATTTTCAGAAAACACGGGGCCAGGGTTGAGAACGGAATCGTCTATATGGATGAAAAGCTTGTTGAGAAGGCGCTGTCTACTTTGCCAAAGACCTATGACTGGTATGACCGGCTGGGGAACAAGATTACCATCGGCAACAAGGTTACGCATAATGCGCCGTCTTATGGACCGATGTATGTCTGCCAGAACGGGAAATATGAGCTGTCAAACCATAAACATCTGGTCAATTTTCACAAACTGCATGAGACCAGTAAGGTCATTGATATCTCAAACCCGAACGTCATTGATGTGTCCTATGTTCACGGAGAGGCAAGGGAAAAGTACCGCTTGGGCATTGCCCTGAAATACTGCCAGAAGCCTCTGATGGGACTGGTGGAAGGCAAAGCTGTCGCGACAGAGAGCCTTGAGACAATGTGCCGTTTTTATGGTCTGGAGGATATCAAAAGACAGATCATCGCAACCGGGCTTATCGACACGATGGGGCCGATGCAGATGTCCACAGCAATGTCTGAGGCCCTGATCACATACGCCGAGCTGGGGCAGGCGGTAATTATCTGCGCGGGACAGACATTTGGCGTTACCACGCCGCAGTCCATGGCCGGTGTCTATACTCTGGGCAACGCGATGATTCTGGCAGCCATGGTTTTAGCGCAGCTGGCTCAGCCGGGCACGCCGGTGGTCTATTGTGGGAAGTTTGACTCGTCGGATATGCGGCTGCGTTCGGCGGCGGCTTATGGGGGAATAGAGGCCATGCTTGCCTGCGCTACCTCCAGGAGAATGGCTGACTTTTACGGTGTGCCGCTGCACAGCGGCACGAGCAATACGGATTCTAAGCTTATGGATTACCAGGCAGGGGCCGAGTCATTTATGAATCTTTTGACTGCTTACCTGCTGAAGGTTGAATGCCAGGTACATGCCTGCGGATTGCTGGACTCTATGAACTCCATCGGCTATGAGAAGTTTATTCTGGATGAAGAAAAAATAGAGTCTTTGAAGCATCTGATGAAGGGGTATGCGATTGATGACTCGACGATTATGTTTGATTCGATCTTAAAGACAGGGCCGACGGGACAGCATTTTGAAAGAACTCAAAAGTCTTACCGGAGAGATTTTATTATGCCGAAGCTTTCGATTCGTGACAACCACAACAGCTGGATTCAGGCAGGCTGCACCTCTGCTGAGTCTCTGGCGACAAAGGAATGGCAGCGGCGGCTGGAGGAATACACAATGCCTGAGCTGTCCGGAGAGCAGGCAAAAATTCTTGACACGCTCATCCCTGAAGAATACCGTTAATACTGGACTTACCGGGCGGCCGGATGACCCTGGCCGCCTGATAAGCACCGGTTTGTTAAATTAAAAAGGAGTAAAAAATGAAAAATTCTAAGTTAAAAAGCATCCTTCAGTTTATTGTACTCTGTGCAGGGGGAAATGCAATTTTTTATGTTATTTTCATGCGAAGCAGCTTCTATGAAGCCTTTCTGGAAGCCTTCACAATGACAAATGAACAGTTTGGCGTTTTATTCAGCTGCTATGCCTGGGTCGCAGTCGCAACCTATTTTCTGGGAGGGATTGTGGCCGATAAGGTTTCCACAAAGGTGCTGATGGTCATATCCTTTGCGGGAACCGGCTTGCTCAATATCTGGTTTGGCACCTTTCCGAAATACGAGACGGCGCTGTTAATCTATGCGCTGATGGGCGTCACCACAACTTTGACCTTCTGGGCCGCACTGTTGAAGGCAACAAGACAGTTTGGACAGAGTGTAGGCAGTGAGAGTAAGGCCTTTGGTGGGCTGGAAGCCGGTAAAGCGATTTTTGAAGTCATCTTTGGGACATTGGCGGTTTTTCTGTTTACGAAATTTGCCGTTATGTCGGCAGGGCTTCGCTTTGTCATCTTTATGTACGGTGGCATTCTCATTCTTCTGGCGATCATCTCCCTGTTTGTTTTTGACAACGGCACAGGTGACGAAGCGGTCATCAGTGAGGAAAGCCCCTTTAAGCTGCTCCTCCAATGCCTGAAAAATGTGGATATCTGGATCTGTGCCCTGATGGGTGCCGGAGCCTATGCCATCGGGAGCACTCTGGGCTCCTATTGCGGTGACATTGTCGGCTCAAACTATGGTGCCACCGTCGCTGTTATGGGATATGTCGGGGTCATGACCGCTTATTTCAAACCTTTTGGCGGGCTGGGTGCCGGCTGGTTTGGCGATAAATTTGGACCGAGTGCGGTTTTGTTAATCCTGAGCATTGTTCTGACAGGCTTTGCCATTGTTTTCGCCTTCCTGCCAACAGGTCCGGAATATATCTGGCTGTTCTTAGTCCTTTTCGCAGTCGAAATTGTGTGTACTGGCGCTTTCAGAAGCCAGAAATACGCGACCATCAAGGAAGCGCGGGTACCCATGTCCTTATCTGGGACAGCTTTTGGCTTTATGGCCACCATTATTTACGCATCAGACGCTTTCCTGCCACCGGTGATCGGCCGTTTCCTGGACACCTATGACTCCGTGACCGCTTATCGCTACACCATGCTGATCCTGGCAGGATTTGGCCTGTTGTCCGTTGTACTGTGCCTGATTTTCAGATACCGCAATAAAAACAATATTAAAGAGATTTTAGTTGAGGAGAAAGAAGCCAAGATCCTTCGCAAAGAGGCAAAACAAAAAAGCGCCCAGGCCTGAATCCATGTGTTAAAAAAGACAGTGGATTTTAATTAAAGGGAGTTAATCATGAAAAGGCAAAGGATCAGAAGTGTTTTGCAGTTTATAGTATTGTGCTCCGGCGGAAACGCGATCTATTATGTGGTTTACATGCGGAGCAGTTATTACAATGCTTTTCTAGAAGCTTTCACGATGACGAATGAGCAGTTCGGTGTTTTATTCAGCTGTTATGCATGGGTAGCGACTCTGACATACTTTCTGGGTGGCATTGTGGCTGATAAATTTTCACCGCGAAAACTTCTGACAATTTCTTTTCTGGGAACAGGTCTGCTGAACCTCTGGTTCGGCACCTTTCCACCCTACAATGTTGCAATTGTGATCTATGCGTTGCTGGGGATCACTACAACACTCACCTTTTGGGCCGCTTTAATTAAAGCGACAAGACAGTTTGGACGAAATGTAGGCAGTGAAAGCAAAGCGTATGGGGGACGTGAGGCAGGGGCTTCGTTTTTCGAGGTGCTTGTCGGAACCTTTGCGGCTTGGATGTTCACACACTTTGTATCGTTGTCCATGGGGCTGCGCTTTGTCATATTTTTATACGGCGGCATTCTCATATTTCTGGCCGCTGCATCCTGGTTTGTCTTTACAGATGATCTGGAGAACGATGAGAGTATTAATGATGAGAAGCCTTGGAAAATCATCTTGCAGTGCCTGAAAAATGTCGATATCTGGCTCATTGCCATTATCGCTCTTGGAGGCTATACAATCGGAAGCACTATCGGGTCCTATGGCAGCTCCATTGCCAATCTGAACTTTGGGGCTTCTGTATCATCTATGGCCTTTATTGGCATGCTGACTGCCTATTTTAAGCCGGTTGGGGCTCTGGCCTCTGGTTTCTTTGGTGACCGAATGGGTGCCAGCAAATCAATGTTGTGGCTGGTCATTCTGCTGATTATCTGCGCACTGGCGATCGGCTATATACCAAACGGCGGGTCAAGCCTGTATCTGTTTATCATTGTATTTATTATTGAGATCATATTGACGGGCGCGGTCAGAGGTCAGCTCTACGCGCCGCTGAACGAAGCGGATATTCCGATGAAGTTTTCGGGAACCGCCATCGGACTTATCTCCACAGTCGCTTATGCGTCCGATGCTTTTTTACCGCCGGTGATTGGCAAGCTGTTAGACACTTATCCTTCAGGCATGGCTTACCGGTATGTAATGCTGATGCAGGTAGGCTTTGGCATTATGGCGGTTGCTGCGCTGATAATATTTATGAAGCGTAACAGAGGACGTATACGGCTGTTGGCAGAGGAAGAACAGAAAAAAAGAAAGAAGAATTAACTTAACAACGAGGAGACAAAAGAATGAAGCTAAACTATTCAATAGGAACAGACCAGGAAATTGAAAGGATTCACGAGGAGAGTCTGAAAATTCTATCGGAGGTCGGCGTGGTTTTTCACTGCGAGGAGGCCATTGATATTTTCAGGAATTATGGCGCAAAGGTCGAGAATGATATTGTCTATATCGACAAAAAAATGGTCGACGAAGCCCTCGCGTCAGTACCGCGTACCTTTGACTGGTATGGGCGTGATGGTGATAAGATCACTGTGGGTGATGGAAAAACAAAAAATGTTCCAGCCTACGGGCCCATTTATGTCTTAAAGGAAGGCCGATATGAAAAGGCAAACCATGAGCATCTGGTGAATTTTCACAAGCTCCATGAAACCAGTAAAATAATGGACGTGTCAAATCCAAATGTCATTGACGTATCCTACATTCCGCCAGATATCAGGGAAAAATACCGTCTTGGCGTAGCTCTTGAGTACTGTACCAAACCGATGATGGGACTGGTTGAGGGCAAAGAGGTGGCAGAAGAAAGTCTTGAAATGATGCGCCGTTTTTATGGTGTGGAACGCCTGAGTGATAAGATCATCGCTGCTGGTTTAATCGACACAATGGGGCCGATGCGTCTCTCAACCTCGATGGCAGAGGCTCTGATCACCTACTCGTGCAGCGGGCAGGCGCTGATTATCTGCAGCGGACAGACCCTCGGCATCACTGCACCGCAGTCGATGGCGGGCACCTTCATCTTAGGTAACGCCATGATCCTGGCATCCATTGTGCTGTCACAGATTGTGCGTCCAGGGACACCAGTAGTCTATTGCGGAAAGTTTGATTCCGCCGACATGCGTCTGTCCTCCGGGGCGGCCTACGGAGGTATCGAAAGCCTTTGGAGTGCAGCGACCTCGGCTCGGATGGCCCGTTATTATAATGTACCTTTACACACCGGCGCAGGCAATACAGACTCCAAGCTCATGGACTACCAGGCCGGTGCAGAGACCTTTATGAACCTGTTTTCAGCCTACGCGCTGGATACGGATTGCCTTGTGCACGCCTGCGG
>CAUEUD010000071.1 GCA_959020865.1 Eubacterium limosum
GCAGGGCATGAGCGTACACACTCATGCCCTGCTTGCCACAATTAAAAACGGCTAAAGAAGAAATGCGTATTAGTCCAATAAGGCGTACTACGTAAAATGCTCATAATTCTGTCCGCAGTAAAATTTGGCTGCAAACATAGGTTAGATAGGGGGATGGCTGTTTCTTTTGCCCGAAATCCCAGCCCTTAAACTTTTGATATACAGCTTCGGGTGTAAACAAACCATTCTCGTCTTGCTTTGATTTTAAAATCATAGCCATTTCAAGAAATCGCTTGTCCTTTTTTATGGTGTCAAAACGGCTTAAAACATCGGCAACACTTACGATATCGTACCACATTGCAGGTGCTTTCAGCTTTCTAAAATCAGTTCCCATATAGAACATATAGGGGTGCTTATCCAAGCTGTGCTCCCATAGAGAAAGTAAATTTTGCGCTATTTTCTCCGCAATTTCACTTTGCTTATAGTTTTCTATATCAGAAAGCAGCTTTAACATCAGCAATGTAGCATAGGGGCAGCAATCGTCTTTGCGCCCGGGGCCTCTGAATTTTCCGTGCTCTTTAGAAACGGTGCAAGGAAATCCCTCATCTTTATAAAAGCTTAAAAGGTGCTCTACACCACGATGAATATGTTTATCATAATCAACGTTTGCTTTATGCAGTAAAAGAAGCAGCAATGGCGCATCGCACAAGCACCAACCAAAGGTGTCCTCGCCAATGCCGCCGTAATGCTTCGGAATATTTGTTGGCGATTGATAAATACCATTTTCATCTATATGTTCTAAAATTTTATTTATACCGGCTTGTATCTCCGGAATATCTGTATCAAATCCAAGCTCAAGTAAAAATAATAATTTGTGCATAGACAAATCAGGATTTTTATGATTGGTCACAAGGCAGTTATGAAAATTTGAAACATCAATAAGATATGCCTTGATTTTTGGATTAGATAATGCTTGCTTTCTTAACTCTTTCAAACTATTCTTGCTTTCGCCTAAAACATTCACCTTTACAGCATATTGCAGCCAAGATTCACCGTTTTCCAAAACAAACTGCAAATCATTCATAGCCACCCTCCTAAACGAATATAAACAACCTATAGTTCGCCTTTTCTGCCTAAGGCGAACAAATATATAACTTATTTTTTCTATTCTAATATTAACGAATGAAAATGTCAAACAGTTCATTTTATGTCATAACTTTGTGCTACTGTTCATAACCCGGTTTGTTCACTTGGGCATCATTCGGGCACCATTTCACCCTTCGCGGGATTGTATTGCACACAGCAGCAGTGCTGATTTCATGGGCTTTTCCGGCTGAAAAAAGGATTCTATTCCCGTCGAATATTTACCTTTTTTTATGTAAAATCTTAGCCAGGTACTGCCCGGTATAGGATTCCTTCACTTTAGCGACTTCCTCCGGGGTCCCTGTGCATACAATCGTTCCGCCGCCGTCGCCGCCCTCTGGCCCCAGGTCGATAATATGGTCGGCAACCTTTACCATGTCCAGCTGATGCTCGATCACCACCACTGTACTGCCAGTATCGGCCAGGCGCTGAAGTACGTCGATCAGCCTTGCGACATCCGCCATATGAAGCCCCGTGGTCGGTTCATCCAGAATATAAAGGGTGCGGCCCGTATTGCGCTTTGAAAGCTCTGTGGCAAGCTTAATTCGCTGCGCTTCCCCGCCGGAAAGCTGTGTGGACGGCTGTCCCAGCTTCACATAGCCAAGCCCCACGTCATAGAGGGTCTGCATTTTATTTCGGATATTCGGCAGATGCTCGAAAAATTTCAGAGATTCCTCAACCGTCATATCCAGGACATCCGCGATGTTTTTTCCTTTATACTTAACCTCCAGCGTCTCACGGTTATACCGCTGTCCATGGCACACCTCGCAGGGCACATAGACATCAGGCAGAAAATGCATCTCGATTTTGAGTATCCCATCACCGCTGCATTTTTCACAGCGGCCGCCCTTTACATTAAAGCTGAAGCGTCCTTTTTTATAGCCCCTGGCCTTGGCCTCAGGTGTTTTTGCAAAAAGGTCACGGATCATGTCAAACACACCGGTATAGGTCGCTGGATTGGATCTTGGGGTCCGCCCGATGGGGGACTGGTCAATGGCGATGACCTTATCAATCTCATCCAATCCCTCGATGCTCTTATATTTTCCGGGCTTCTTAAAGCTGCGGTACAGCTTCTGGGAAGCGCCCTTATACAAAATTTCATTGACCAGGGTGCTCTTTCCTGAGCCGGAAACACCCGTGACACAGATAAATTTGCCCAGCGGGAAGGATACGTCAATGTTTTTCAGATTGTTCTGAGACGCGCCCTTGATGGTGATGGCCGTGCCTTTACCGGCCCGGCGCTCCTTTGGCACCTCAATCTGCTTTTTGCCGCTCAGATACTGGCCGGTAATCGACTCAGGCACCTTCTTGATATCCTCAACGGTTCCCTCGGCAATGATCTCGCCCCCGTGAACGCCCGCTCCGGGGCCAATATCCACAATCCAGTCTGCTTCTTCCATGGTCTCATCGTCATGCTCCACCACCACCAGGGTATTGCCAAGATCGGTGAGGCGGCGCAGGGTTTTCAGCAGCTTCTGGTTATCCCGCTGGTGCAGCCCGATGCTGGGTTCATCCAGTACATAGAGCACCCCCACAAGTCCGGAACCGATCTGGGTGGCCAGACGGATACGCTGGGATTCGCCGCCGGAAAGGGTGCCCGCGGCACGGGAAAGGGTCAGGTATTCCAGGCCAACATCCTGGAGGAATTTCAGGCGCGCGTTAATTTCAATAAAAATCTGCTCGCCAATCATCTGTTCTGTCTCCGTGAGCTGCATCTTTGAAAAGAAGCCCAAAAGCTCCTTGACCGACATATCCGTAAGTTCAATGATGTTTTTATCCTGCACGGTTACCGCAAGGCTGGTGGGGTTCAGGCGCTTCCCTTTACACTTTGGACAGGGAATCTCAGACATATATTTATCGATAAGGCTGCGCATGCCCTCGGAGTGGGTTTCCTGATAGCGGCGCTCCATATTGTTGACAAGCCCTTCAAAGGTCGTGGTATAGGTGCCCGAGAACTTGCCCTCATACTCGATTTCCAGAATTTCATCCGAGCCGTATAAAAGCTCCTGAAGAAAAGCGTCCGGCGCTTCCGTCAGGGGCTGGTCCAAGGTGAAATTGTATTTTTTCGCAATGGCGCGTATGAGATTGACCATGATTTTCGAGTCATTTTTCAGCCCGAAAAACTTGATGGCCCCCTGTTCAATGGACAGGCTTTTGTCTGGAATCAGCAGATCCGGGTCAATTTCCTTGTGGAAACCGAGTCCGTGGCACTCGGAACACATCCCAAAGGGGTTGTTGAAGGAAAAGGTCCGGGGCTCCAGCGTATCCATGGCAATGCCGCAGTCCGGACAGGACAGCTTTTCGCTGAAAAGCTGCTGTTCGCCGCCGATCACATCACAGATTACCAGGCCGTTTGCCAGATGCAGAGCCGTCTCGATGGAGTCGGTCAGGCGTTTGGTCATGTTTTCCTTGCTCTTAAGGCGGTCAACCACCACCTCAATGCTGTGCTTTTTATTTTTTTCCAGCTCGATGTCCTCATTGGTTTCTCTGGACTCGCCGTCTACGATCAGGCGGACATAGCCCTCCTTTTTCAAATGGTCCAGCAGCTTTTTATGCTGCCCCTTCTCACCGCGCACCACCGGCGCCAGAATCTGGAACCGGGTGCCGGGCTCCAGAGCCTGAACGGTGTCCACAATCTGGTCCACACTCTGCGACTCAATAACTTTGCCGCATTTTGGACAGTGGGGAATGCCGATACGGGCATAGAGCAGACGGAAATAGTCATATATTTCCGTCACTGTCCCCACGGTCGAACGGGGGTTCCGGTTGGTGGTTTTCTGGTCAATGGAAATGGCCGGCGACAGGCCGTCAATGCTCTCCACATTGGGCTTCTGTGTCTGGCCCAAAAACTGCCTCGCATAGGCAGAAAGGGACTCGACATAGCGTCTCTGCCCTTCGGCGTAAATGGTATCAAAAGCCAGCGAGGATTTGCCCGATCCGCTGAGGCCGGTCAGCACCACCAGCTGGTCTCTCGGTATTTTGACATTAATATTTTTAAGGTTGTGCTCCTTGGCACCCTTGACATCTATGTATTTCATTTATTTCCTTTCAGTTCTTTAATCCGGTCACGCAGCGCGGCGGCCTTTTCAAACTCAAGATTTTCCGCGGCGGTCAGCATTTCTGCTTCAAGGTTCATGATTTCAGCTTCCACATCCATCACTTCGTCTTCCACCACATAGGAGGCCTGATCCTCAGCGACCTTTGTCACCTCGAGGGAATCGTGGATTTCCTTGTGGACAGACTGCGGAATAATACCGTGGGCCTCGTTGAATTCACTCTGGATTTTACGCCGGCGGTTGGTTTCGGTGATGGCGTAATCCATGGACTTGGTAATTCTGTCCGCGTACATAAGCACCTTGCCTTCCACGTTTCTGGCCGCGCGGCCAATGGTCTGGATCAGTGAGGTTTCAGAACGCAGATAGCCTTCCTTGTCCGCATCCAGGATCGCGACCAGTCCTACCTCTGGCAGGTCCAGGCCTTCTCTTAAAAGGTTGATACCGACCAAAACGTCAAACTCGCCCATGCGCAGCTCTTTGAGGATTTTTGTCCGCTCAATGGTGTCAATGTCGGAGTGCAGGTAGTTGACCCGAATGCCGTTTTCCTTGAAATACTGGGTCAGATCCTCCGCCATTTTTTTGGTGAGTGTGGTTACCAGTACCCGGTTTCCTTTGGATACCGTCTCATTGATCTCACCCATCAAATCGTCAATCTGTCCCTTGATAGGCCGCACAAAGATTTCAGGGTCGATCAGGCCGGTCGGTCTTATGATCTGTTCGACGGTTTGTTCGCTGTGCTCTTTTTCATATTTGCTCGGCGTGGCCGAGGTAAAGACAATCTGATTGATTTTTCCCTCAAATTCCTCAAAATTCAGCGGACGGTTATCATAGGCAGACGGGAGCCTGAAGCCATAATCCACCAGATTTTGTTTTCTGGCCCTGTCGCCTGAGGACATGCCGCCAATCTGCGGAATGGACACGTGGGACTCATCTGCGAAGATTAAAAAGTCCTTTGGAAAATAGTCGATCAGCGTATAGGGCGGCGCTCCCGGAGGCGAGCCGTTAATGTAGCGTGTATAGTTCTCAATACCGTTGCAGTAGCCCATCTCCTTGAGCATTTCCAGGTCATAGTTGGTCCGCTGCAGAATGCGCTGTGCCTCCACCAGCTGGTTATGCTCGGTGAAATAGTCGTACCGGTCTGCCAGCTCGTCGCGGATACCTTTGATGGCCACATCCAGCTTTTCGGGCGTAGTGGTATAGTGTGAGGCTGGAAAAATGGAAACATGGCTGAGCTCACCGGTGATCTCGCCTGTGATGGTGTCGATCTCGGTAATCCGGTCGATTTCGTCGCCGAAAAACTCCAGCCGAACGGCCTTCCCAGAGGATGCCGCCGGATAAATCTCCAGAATATCGCCCCTTACCCTGAAATTATTACGCTCGAAGGCAATATCGTTGCGGGTATACTGGATATCCACCAGCTTCCGGATCACCGCGTCGCGGTCCTTTTCCATGCCCGGACGCAGAGAAAGTACCAGATTTTCGTAGTCAATCGGGCTCCCAAGTCCGTAGATACAGGATACACTGGCCACCACGACTACGTCCCGGCGTTCAAAAAGCGCCGCTGTGGCCGAGTGGCGCATTTTATCAATCTCATCATTGATGGAGGAGTCCTTTTCAATGTAAAGATCGGAATGTGGCACGTAGGCCTCCGGCTGGTAATAATCATAATAAGATACAAAATATTCCACTGCATTTTCCGGAAAAAAGCTCCGGAACTCGTTGGCGAGCTGGGCTGCCAGCGTTTTATTGTGGGCGATGATCAGCGTCGGCTTTTGAACAGCTTCGATCACCTTGGCCATGGTATAGGTTTTACCAGAACCGGTGACGCCTAAAAGGGTTTGAAATTTCATCCCCTTATTGATGCCGTCGGCCAGTTCCTGGATGGCCTTTTCCTGGTCGCCCTTTGGTTCATAGTCGGATACTACTTTAAATGGTTTCATTCAATCACCTTTGTAACCCTTCAATCCAAGAAACATGTGTTCTCTTATTGTACCACTTCTGTCGGTTTTGTCAATGGGAATCAGTTCAATATAGCAGAAAAAAGGATCGAAGTTTTAAAACTCCGATCCTCCCCTCCTGTTTACTTACCCTTTAAAATCTCAATGGCCCTTTGAAGCTGTAAATCCTGGTCTTCCGGGACGTTCAGCGTATTCTTATAGGCCTCGTTCTGTTCAATGGCCACGTCGGGGGTCAGGCCCTTTTCGTTAATGTTGCGGCCGTTCGGTGTAAAGTATTCTGCATTGGTGAGCTTGTAGCCGCTCTTATCCTTAAGGGGCACAACCTCCTGGACAATACCTTTACCGAATGTTTGTGTTCCTATGAGCTGTCCAGCCCCGGTATCCTGTATCGCCCCAGACAGGATCTCGGAGGAGCTGGCGGTTCCTTCGTTAACGAGTACGGCCATCGGCAGGTCCAGCTTTACCTCCCCGGTCGAGGCATAGTCCTTCCGGCTGCCGTTTTTGTCAACCGTGTAGACCACTGTCGTATCGCCCAGCAGCCGGTCTGCCACTGCCACCGCGGAGGTAACCACACCGCCGCCGTTATAGCGGAGATCAATGATCAGCCCGCTGATATTCTGGCTCAGAAGATTTTCAAGCTCAGCGTTAAAATCCTCAGAAGTTTTATTGGTAAATTCTGAAATAGAGATATAGCCAATGCCGTCAATGACTTTGGAATCCACTGTTGGCGTGTCGATGCTCTGGCGTGTCAGGTTAAAGTTCTGTTCCTGTCCGTCCCTCAGTACGGTTACCTCCACCGCAGTACCCGGATCGCCGCGCATCAGGCTTACGGTGTACTCGGAGCCCTTTCCGCTGACATCCTCGCCGTTTACCCTGATGATCTTGTCTCCAATCTGCATTCCCGCATCCCCCGCCGGAGTGTTTTTATAGGGGGTGACCACTGTGGTCGTCGCGCTTTCATCCTCAGTCACGACCACGCCAATGCCGCTGTAGGTGCCCGTTGAGCTTTCCATCAGCTTCTGAAATTCTTCCTCCGTATAATAACCGCTGTAGGGGTCGCCTGTGGATTCAAACATGCCCTTCATGGCCCCCTCCATCAGGGTCGTATCATCAATATCCTTGTAATATTCCTTATCGATATGCCCTTTTAAGCTTACCAGTTTTTTAAGGCCATCGGCCATTTCTGAGCTGTCAACATCTAAAATCACCTTATTGCCCAGCGCCACATTTGCGCCGGTTGTCAGGCAAAAGGTTAAAATATTTGTGACAATAAGCGCTATTACCGCAATAACGATGAGCTTTTTTCTCTGCCCTTTATCCATTGTCAATCCTTTCAAATCAATTTGAGTCAATACTTACCTGAAAAGAATACACTAAAAGCCTTAAATAAACAATAAAAAAGGAAAGAATCGGATGATTCTTTCCAAATTCTATCAATATTTTAATAATAAATGTAATCCCATGGGTCAACGGAGGTGCTGTTGTTCAGCAGATAGGTTAAGTGCAGGTGTGGCCCGGTGGAATTGCCTGTACTGCCCACATAGCCGATGACATCCCCCTGATTGACACGTTCGCCATAAGACACGTTATAACCGCTTAAATGGCCGAATAACAGGGTGTCGCCATTGTCCATGGCCACCATGATACAGTTGCCATAGCCGCCGTACCAGGATGCCTTCGTTACATAACCGCCAGCCGGTGCGTGGATCGGTGTGCCTGTGGATGCGGCAATGTCCATTCCGCCGTGGTTGGTGGAGCCAATCCCGTTGGTATCAGAAGCCGGACGGTAGCCAAACCAGCTGGTAATGGTGTAGTTGCCAGGCAGCGGCCACATAAAGCCGCTGGAGACTACGACATTACCGCCGCCGGAGGAGCCGCTGTCCGCATCGCTGCTACTGGAACCACCGCCGCTATTATTGTTCGCGGCTTCCTGTTGTCTTTCGGCTTCTTCCCGCTGTCTCTGCGCTTCTTCCTCAGCCAGTTTCGCCCTTAAAGCTTCAGCTTCCTGCTGAGCGATTACTGCCAGCTCTGCATCGGCCTGTTTCAGGATTTCATCCTGCTTATCAACCTCTGCCTGATACTGTTGTACTACCTGTTGGTTCTTAGCCAACAACTCATCCTTCTGAGACTTGACACTCTGCTGGCTTTGCAGCGCCGTTTCCTGATCTGCCTTTGCCTGCTCTACCTGGGCTTTGTTTGTCTCAATGGTTTCTTTTTTCTCTTCTACTTCCGCACGGGTTTTTTCCAGTGCTGTTGCACAGTCCTTATCGGCCTGCACGATGGATTTCATCATATCCGCCTTCGCGATGAAATCCGCGAAGTCTGTGGCTGAGAAAAGAACCTGCATATAGCCTTCGTTTCCGTACATATACATGACCCGGACACGTTCTTTTAATTCTTCTTCCTGTTTGGCCTGTTTTTCTTCGGCTGCTTCCAGCTCGGCTGTGGTTCTTTCCAGATTAGCGGTCAGATCATTGATCTGTCCATCCAGGGTACTGATCTGGCCATTGATCCTGTCGATCTCTGCGTTAGCCTTGCTGATTTCGGTCTGAATCCCTTCGATGGTGTTCTGGGTCATATCCACCTGGTACTGGGCAGCCTCTTTTTTTGCAGACGCGTCGTCTTTTTGCTGCTGCAATTCGTCTTTTGTGGCTGCATAAACCGGAGAAATAAATAAAGATAAACAAAATAATGCCGTTACAATTAAAGAAATTTTCTTCTTCATTTTCTGAAGTCCCCTCCTGTTTTTATACGTCTAAGAATTTTCGAATAGCGAACACGCTGCCTACCGCACCGATGACTACACCATAAACTGTAAAGAAAAAGATCAGCTGACCCATTACCTGATCCGGTGTCGCCAGTGCTGAGGTCATGGGAAGCAGTACACTGCCGCCGAGCATGCCCAATATATAGTAATAAGCCAAACGCACGATCATTACAGCCACAACAGCTGCAATCAGCCCCAAAAAAGTCCCCTCCAGGACAAACGGCGTTCGGATATAAGCGTCGGTCGCGCCGACATATTTCATGATACCAATCTCTTTTCGGCGCGCAAACACCGTAAGCTTGATGGTATTATAAATCAAAAATAATGAAATGACTGACAGGACAATCAGCACAACAATGCTCATTGTATTGGCGAAATGGTTAAAATTCAGCAGAGCGTTGATATATTCCTCGCCGTATTTTACGTATTCGACCCCTTTGTCCTGGTATGTCAGAGCAAAAGCCTTAACATCGTCCATGCTTTCCGAGTCCTTTACCTGAACGATAAAAGAGGCGGGCATGGGGTTATTTTCGGAACTGAAATCACTGAGAAGACCTGTGTAGTCCTCCAGCGAGCTTGAAAAATTCTTCAGGGCCTCGTCCTTTGTTTCAAAACGAACCTCAGAAATGAGGGGATTGGCCTTGAGATCCCGTTCCAGGTCGGCGCGCTGTTCTTCGGTGTAGTCTACCTTCAGGAAAATTTTCATTTCCAGCTGGGACTCCACATTCGCCGTCGCCTGATGGATATTGATGGTAAGCACCAGAAAGATTCCCAAAATGATCAGCGCTGCAATGATGGAAAAAACAGCCGCAATACTCATTAGACTGTTTCGCTGCATGCTCTGTGCTGTATCGCGAAGGATCGTCCGGGGCATTGTTTTCCAGTGATTACTTCGCATTGCGGTACCGCCCTTTGACGTCATCGCTGGTGAGATAACCATTATCCAGGGTTAATACCCTTTTTTTCATAATATTAACCATCTCACTGTCATGGGTTACAACCACCACAGTGGTGCCATGCTTGTTAATTTCTTCCAGAATACGCATAATATCGCGCGACGTCACAGGGTCAAGATTCCCTGTCGGTTCGTCACAAATCAGAATACTTGGGTTGTTGATAATGGCTCTGGCGATAACAACACGCTGCTGTTCTCCACCGGAAAGCTCATTGGGATAATGGTTTGCCCGGTGTGAAAGCCCGACCATTTCCAGTGCCAGCGGCACTTTTTTCCGGATCTTGCGCTCGGGCCGGCCGATGATCTCCATGGCGTAGGCCACATTTTCATACACGCTTTTATTTTCAAGCAGACGGAAATCCTGGAAAACCACACCCAGCTTTCTTCTCAGATAAGGGATCTCTTTTTTGGAAAGCTTGGAAATATCGTGGCCCTTGATTTTAACTGTCCCGGTGCTCGCGTCGATTTCGCGGAGCAAGAGCTTGATAAAGGTAGACTTCCCGGCGCCGCTGCGGCCAACCAGAAATACAAACTCGCCCTTATCAATAAACAGGTTTACATTTTTCAAGGCATCTTTTTCATTTTTATCATACGTTTTTGTAACATTTATAAATTCAATCATTCAATCATCTTCCTAGCAGCTTGGTCTTTTGGCAGTTGCCAATGATGCTGTACAGTTTATTTTATACTTTTTAACGCACAAAAACAAGATTTTCTACCCAAGTTTTATCTAAAAGTATTCAAATTATTACTCGAATGCATTAATTATACACAAAACGGTCATGTTTTGCCTTAATTTTTGGATACTTTATATCCTTTTTAAGAAACAAAAAGATAAAGGATCACAACTTTTCAGCTGTGATCCACTTAAATCAAGTCGATTAAAATTATCATGAAGCGGCGGAGGGTTAAAAGACGGCTTGTTCAGTTGAAAGTGGATAGTTGAAAGTGGAAAGTTCAGGTGCAAATCTGCCTTGCAGATTTGATTGGACGCGGCCTGCGGCCGCAATCTCAATCGCTTTGGCGTCAGCCAAAGGGGTCATAAACTATCCACTATTCACTATCAACTATCAATTTCTTCCACCTGCCCCGCCGCCACTTCATGCCAAATTTCATCTAAATCCTTAAGCTTCCGCTTTTAATTTTTCAGCGACGTCGGTTTTTTCCCATGGCAAATCCAGGTCGTTTCTGCCAAAATGGCCATAAGCGGCAACCTGCTTGTAGATCGGTTTTCTAAGGTCAAGATTCTTGATGATGGCAGCTGGTCTTAAATCAAAATGCTTTCTTACCAGCTCTGCAATTTTATCATCGGCAACCTTGCCGGTTCCAAAGGTATTGACAAAAACGGATACCGGTTCGGCTACACCGATGGCATAGGCAAGCTGCACCTCACATTTATCAGCCAGGCCTGCCTCCACAATGTTTTTGGCAACGTAACGGGCTGCGTAAGCCGCAGAACGGTCAACCTTTGTCGGATCCTTTCCTGAGAAAGCACCGCCGCCATGGCGTCCGTATCCGCCGTAGGTGTCTACGATAATTTTACGTCCGGTTAAGCCGGCGTCCCCCTGCGGTCCGCCGATGACAAAACGACCGGTCGGGTTGATAAAATATTTTGTATTTTCATCCAAAAGTGACGGGTCGATTACGGGTTTAATAACCTTTTCGATCATATCTTCACGGATAGTGGCAGCATCCACATCTGCACTGTGCTGAGTGGAGATGACCACAGTGTCCACTCTTGTGGGTACGCCGTCGTTGTACTCAACGGTCACCTGAGATTTTCCATCTGGTCTCAGATAATCGACAACGCCCTGTTTGCGCACGTCAGAAAGCTTTTTAGTCAGCTTGTGGGCCAGCGAGATTGGCATTGGCATAAGCTCCGGTGTTTCGTTGCACGCAAAGCCAAACATCATTCCCTGGTCCCCGGCGCCGGTAGCCAGATCTTCCTCTTCCAGCTTTCCTTCTTTTGCTTCAAGGGCCTTGTCAACGCCCATGGCAATGTCTGAGGACTGTTCGTCAATGGAGGTTAAAACCGCGCAGGTTTCACAGTCGAAACCATACTTCGCGCGATCATAGCCGATACCGCGGATGGTTTCACGGACGATTTTGGGAATGTCTACATAGCAGTTGGTGGTGATTTCACCCGCCACTAAAACCAAACCGGTTGATACGGACGTTTCACAGGCAACGCGGGCCATTGGGTCCTGTTCAATGATCGCGTCCAGCACCGCATCGGAGATCTGGTCACAGATTTTATCCGGATGGCCTTCAGTAACGGATTCTGAGGTAAATAATTGTTTCATCATTCGCTCCTTAAAAATTTGTATTGTCGTAATTCTATTTACCCTTGATAAAGATCACAGATTTTTCAAATCCTTAAATAAAATGAACCCCATGCGCGCATGGGGTTAGATTCGTTCAAAAACCCCATCATTACAGTTTGACTGCAGGTATTGGCACCATGCTTATGCTGGTTGCCGGGTTTCATCGGGCCTGTCCCTCCACCTCTCTGGATAGGTAAATATTCAATTACTTGTAATAGGATAAACCTACAGGGCAATTTTGTCAAGCCCCTTTCATGGAAAAAACAAAAGAGCTTATCCCTTCATCCGCTTCAAGTGTCAAAAAACTTCAAGAGATGAAGCCTTTTACCTAAGGAAGAAAAAAGCATCCTGCGGACACTGCATTTACACCGGTATCTTTTTAATAAAGTGAATGCTTGAAAGCACCTATGTCCGGCATACCCTATAAAGCGACTAGATTCCAGGCCGTTTTCGTAGCGCCTGAACCTTTTTACTTATCTGGATAAAAGGCGCAGTCTCAGACGATGCCGCTTTTTTAAAGTCTAAAGCAGCTTATCCCTTCATCCGTTTTTCAATGATGTCAATATCCTTTGGAATCTGCGGCGACAGGTTTTCCGGCCCGTTTTCTGTCACGAGGATATCATCCTCGATCCGCACGCCCATCCCCATTTCGGCAATGTAAAGACCAGGCTCACAGGTGATGACCATGCCAGGCTCCAGGATGTATTCCCGTTTATCGTTGGTATCGTGGGTATCCAGCCCCAGCGAATGGCCGATACCGTGGTAATAGAATTCATTGATGTCCTTATTTTTAGGCACGATGTTGTTTTTTAAACATTTCTCAAGAAAAATATCCTTGGTTGCCTGTTGGATATCCAGCATTTTTGCACCGGGCTGGTACATCTGGATCAGCTCTCTCTGGGCCTCCAGAACCATATTGTAGACCATGGCCTGTTCATCGGTATATGCTCCTGAAACCGGGAAGGTTCGGCTGATGTCGCCGCAATAGCCCTTGTAGCGGGCCCCCAGGTCCAGAAGCACCATGTCGCTTTCCTTCATGCTCGCCTGGTTTTTAATATAATGCAGCACCGTAGCGCTTTTTCCTGAGGCCGCAATGGTCTGGAAGGAAACTCCCTGGGCGCCCAGCATATTGATGGTATATTCAAAAACCGCCTGAATCTGATATTCCTTCATATCCGGTTTCAGATTTTCAAGAATAGCGTCAATTCCCTTCGCGGTTATCTCAATGGCGTCACGCAGCGCCTGGACTTCCTCGGGCTTTTTAATCAGCCGCATGGCGGTCAGATAGGGCTGAAGATTTTGAAGCTCCATATCTGCGAACAGCAGCTTGACCTGCGGGTCGCTGGTTGCAAAGCTCTGGTGCCTGGGCATGGTAAAATCGATATACAGGTTATCAAAACGGGTTTCCTGTAAAATACAGGGTTCCAGCTCCGCATTATAGCGCACTTCCCCAATGCCCGACAACGCCTGAGCTTCTTCAATACTGATCTTTGCACCCACCCATTTTTCTTTGAAGGGGTCTGGCTCATCAATGAATAAACGTTCCGAAACCTCGCCGCCTGCGTCCTTTTCCATCAGAAGGGTCACATTAGGCTCTTCAATGCCCGTCAGATAATAAAAGTTGTTATCGGTATAAAAGGGATAGTCGGCGTCCAGAGACTGCTGAACTGCCCGTCCGGAATAGATGATCGCCAGGCTTTCCGGCTCCAGTTTTTCACCTAATTCCCTGCGGGTTTGTCTATAAAAATTCTGTGATAATGGCATTTTCACACTTCCTTTTTGATTATTTTGTCACTACGGTCTATTGTAAACATAAAAAAGATCAAATTCAATACTGAATTTGATCTTAGTCTGTCAAAAAACCTGAGAGACGAAACCTTTTACCTAAGGAATACAAAAGCGTTCTGCGGACGCTACCCTCTCACCGGCAGCTTATTTAATAAAGCAAATACTTTATCTCACCCGTGTCCGGCTATTACGGTAGTACAGCACGATTCCTGGCCGTTATTCACAGCGCCTGCACCTTTTTTCTTGTCTGGATAAAAGGTGCAGTCTCGGGCTGTACCACTTTTTTGACACGCTGAGGCCAAATTCAATACTGAATTTGATCTTTAGGCAAAACTGGCAGCACATTTCACTGCGTCTTTTTTATTACAATACATACTTTTCCAAAAGCCAGGCCACACCGTCCTCGTCATTGGTTTTCTCACCAACGGCGTCTGCATGCCTCTTAACACTGTCCATGGCGTTTTTGACTGCCATCCCAAGCCCGGCGCCTTCGATCATCGGAATATCATTTTCGCTGTCCCCGATACAGGCCATCTCATCGGCTGCAATGCCATAAAGCCCGGCCAGCTCCGTAAGGGCCGCGAATTTGTTCAGGCTCTCCATGGTGATTTCCATGAGATTTCGCCCTGCGTGAAAGGTAATGGTTTTGTCGCAGCGGATCGACAGGATACGCTCAAGCTCTTCCTCAGACTGATAGGAAAACACAAATTTAAGGGCATTTTCGATTGCTGAAAGATCCTCAAGCTGTTCAATATACGGCCGGCGCACACCGGGCACCTTTCCATAGACTCGGCACAGCGGCTGGTCTGGTATATCATAAAACATATTGTGGCTCGTGGCCACAAAGCAGGGCACCCCAAGCTCCCGGGTCTGGCTTAAAACGCTGAGATACCGGTCTTTGTCAAAGGCGCCCATCACCTTTAAAATTTTATCCTCGTTAAAAATTGTTCCACCGCCGTCGCCGACGTGGTATTCTTTTTCAAGCCCCAGCCCAATATTCTTAATGAACACCAGCTGAGATTCATTGAACCGTCCGCTTGCTGTAACCACCCGGATTCCTCTGTCCATACACGCCTTTAGTGCCTCCCGATTTTTGCGGGAAATGTGCTTGTCTGTTGTCAAAAGGGTGTCGTCGAGATCAAGGGCAATCAAACGAACCATATCATCATCCCCCAACTGCCATAAGACCAAGGGCACATAATGTTGTTACAATCACACCTGCGATGGCTGAGCCCAGAATAACGGACAGCATACCGCGTTTAAAATCCATCTCAATGAGCGATGCGGCAAGACAGCCTGTCCAGACGCCAGTGCCCGGCAGCGGAATGGCCACGAAGATCATCAGCCCCCAGAATTTGTACTGTGTGATTTTCTGTGACTTTTTCATCCCTCTTGTATGCAGCCAGTTGGCAAAAGGGCCAAAAATTTTGGTGCCGCGCATCCATCTTAGCACCGCCGGTAAAAACAGCAGTATAAAAGGCGCCGGAATGATGCTTCCAATCCAGGATAACAGAAAAACCTGTAAATAGGGCATATGGAGTACCAGGGTCCCCCATGGAATCGCACCTCTGAGCTCAACAATCGGGATGGCTGAAATGATGAAAACCTCCAGCCAGTCAGGTAAGAAAGCAAAAAAATTAATAATCGCCTGGGACATTCGTTTCTCCTTTGTTTTTAATCATCTTTATCAAAACTTAAGCATTTTCAATATCGGAATATGCAATTTAAAATTATAACATTAATTTCTATCTGAAACAACTATAAAGGTG
>CAUEUD010000072.1 GCA_959020865.1 Eubacterium limosum
CCACAAATAAAAAAGGATTTGTAAACAAATCCTTTAAAATCATGATTTTTCTTAATGATAATACAGGTTTTTCTCAAAGGTTTTATTTTAGAAAAAACCTCAGGCTTCCTCGGCGATCCGGACTGGCAGAATCAGGTAAATAAATTCATCTGAACCGTCTGCCGGTACGATAACCGCCGGTCCAACAGAGGTGGTCAGCTCGATACTCATCTCATCCCGGTCGATAACCTTCAGCGCGTCGATGAAAAACTTGGAGTTAAAGGCGATTTTGATGGGATCTCCTTGATTTTCAATTGGAATCACCTCAAAAACATCCCCGATTTCAGCGTTGGAGGTTAAAATCAGCTGGTCAATATTAAAATCCATTTTAATCAGGTTATTCTTACCCTCTCTCGCCAAAAGGGCCGCGCGCTCGCTGCTCTCTAAAAGAAGTTTCCTGGAAACCTTGACCTGGGTGGCCTTTTCTGTTGGAATAATATGCTTATAATTGATAAATTCACCTTCCAGAAGGCGAGAGGTGAACTGGGTATTTCCCATTTCAAAGAAGATCTGGGTTTTTGAAAATTTCACAATGACATTTTCATTATAACCGGATAACAGCTTATTGAGCTCATTCATGCTCTTTCCCGGGATAATCACAGAAATACTGCCGTCAATGGCTTCCTTGAGCTTACCTCTTTTTAAGGAAAGGCGGTATCCGTCCAGAGCAATTAAGCTGATGGCGTCATTTTCAATTTCCATTTTAAGACCAGTGAGCACTGGAATGTTTTCGCTGACAGCCACTGAAAAAATGGTGCCGCGGATCATTTCCTTCAGAACACCTGCTTCAATGACAAAGCTGTGTTCCTCGATGACTTCCGGAAATTCTGGAAACTCATCGGTCGGGAAGCCTTTAATGGTAAAGTTTGACAGGAGGCATTCGATTTTCACCTGGTTTGAGTTGTCTTTTTGGAAAAAAACCTCTTCTCCCGATAATTTCCGGATCACTTCAGTGATCAGATTAGATGATAAAATAATCTCACCATCCATGTCCACATTGGCCGGAATACTGGTTTGAACGCCAATTTCCAGATCTGTGGAGGTTAAAACCAATTGATTATTGTATACCTGAAACAAGATTCCCTCAAGAACAGGAAGGGTGGTTTTATTCGATACCCCTTTCTGGGCAATGGATAAAGCGTTGATAAGCGCGTCACGCGAGCAGCTGAATTTCATAAAGGCACCTCTCTTTTGGGAAGGCTGCTTCCCTGAATATTAAATAATATATAAGTATTTATTTTAGTAATAATAGTAGTAGGGGGTGTGTAGACTGTGGATAACTCAGAAAACAGCGGGAGACCGCGAAAATTTGAAGTTATTCACAGTGGATAAGGTGTGGATAAACAGCGTTGTATTCTGTTGAGAAAAAACGGGTTATCCATAGGGGTTAAGGATCATATTTTAACTAAAATGCGTTAGCCTCGTTACCGAACACCCGGGAGCTGCCGCTCCCTTTTCGTGTTCTGCCAAATTTAAAATTTTGAAAAAATTTGGACTCGGCGTCAGTTTCCTGTAATCTCTTTTTGTATACGGATGATCAGGTTTTTAAAGTCTGTGTTCGCTTCCATTTCCTCGTTGATCTTCTGGCAGGCGTGGATGACGGTGGAGTGGTCTCGGCCGCCGAATTCTTCGCCGATCTTTGGAAGAGAAAGGTCGGTTAAATCGCGGGTCAGGTACATGGCCACCTGCCGTGGCAGTGAAATGGCCTTGGTTCTTTTTTTGGAGTCGATGTCCTCAATGGTGACATTGAAATATTTGGCGGTCATTTCCTTGATATAGGTACTGTTGATGACAATGTTTTCCTTGGCTTTGAAAATATCCTTCAAAGCGTCTTTAGCTGTTTCCAGGCAGATGGGCTCGCCATGGAGCTTGGAGTAGGCGACCACTGTGGTTAAAGCGCCCTCCAGCTCCCGGATATTTGAGTGGATGCTGTCCGCGATAAAGCTGAGCACATCATTTGGAATTTCTTCCTTATAGGATTCAGCTTTTTTGCGCAGGATGGCAATTCGCGTTTCAAAGTTCGGAGCAGAGATATCTGTGATCAATCCCATTTCGAAGCGCGAGCGCAGACGTTCCTCCAGCTTTGGAATTTCTTTTGGCGGACGGTCTGAGCTGATGACAATCTGTTTGTTTTCCTCATGCAGGGCGTTAAAGGTATGGAAAAACTCTTCCTGGGTTCCGTCCTTGCCGGCAAGAAACTGGATATCGTCGATGAGCAGGATATCCACGTTGCGGTATTTATTTCTGAAGTCAATGTTGTTCTGGTTCTGGATGGCGTCGATGAATTCATTGGTGAATTTTTCGCAGGACACATAAACCACTTTTTTGGTAGGCGCATAGGAGAGAATATAATTCCCGATGGCCTGCATGAGATGGGTTTTCCCGAGACCAACGCCCCCGTAGATAAACAGGGGATTATAGCGTTCTGACGGCGCCTCTGATACGGCGACGCAGGCAGCGTGCGCAAAGCGGTTGTTTTCGCCGATGACGAATTTTTCAAAGGTATACTTGGGATTCATGCTGCCGCCGTTGTTTGAAGGCTTGGAATTCCCCTCGTTTTTAGGCATGGGAGCGCTCTGCTCAGCAGTATCCGGTACTTCCTTTTCGGATAAAACGATCTGAACCTTGCACTCCTGTTCCATCACCTGGCTCAGTGCATTGGTGATCAAAGCCTTATAGCGGGTTTCAAGCATGCCCCGTTCAAAATCATTATCTGAAATAAGATAAAAGGTGCCGCCGATCATTTTCAGCGGCTTTGTATTTGTAAACCAGGTATTGTAGCTGAGCTCAGACATCTCTTCCTTAATAAGGCTCAGCGCTTTCTCCCAGATTTTTACAATTGAATCATCCACAGGTCAACCTCCGATTTGTTTGTGAGTATTAGGATATTTTAATTAAGATTCTATGCACAAATATTAAACAGAGTTGTGCACAGTGGTTAAATTGTTTTAATTGTAAACACAGATGTTAATAAAAAAATAAAGTTTTATCCGCAAGAAAAACCGCCTAAACAAGCCGGTTTCAGTGTTTTTATTAAGTTGTGCACAGCTTATCCATAGACTAATAAACAAAAAACGAAAGCTGTGGAAAAGTGTGGATATTTATTAACAGTATAGTACAGTATAACAAAGTCCTGTGGATAATTCAATAAGATTAAAGGAGATTGTGGATAAAAAAATGGGTTTTTACCAGATTCGGACAAAAAATACTATTATAGAAGCCATGGAAAAAACAAAGGAAAACATGCCTTTTTGAGAAATTTTCTTGACAACAGGGAGCCAAAATTATATAATCCTAAAGTAAAAGTCTAATATGCTTATGAAAACTAAATGATGATAAATCGGAAAGTCAGGGGGTGTCGTAATGAAAAGAACATTTCAACCAAAAGTAAGACAGCGTAAAAAAGAACATGGTTTCAGAAAAAGAATGTCTACCACAAGTGGTCGTGTGATTTTAAAGAAAAGAAGATCAAAAGGTAGAGCAAAATTATCTGCATAGACTTGTATGGACCGTTTAAGCTTCTTGAACGGTCTTTTGTTTACTATGGCTTACCTGTAAATCAGGTAAAAACTCAATGTCAGGAGTAATCTTTTTGGCAAAAATTTGTACATTAAAAAAGCAGAAAGACTTTAAGCTTGTGTACCAAAAAGGGAAGGTCTTTGGCAATCGTAATCTTGTGATGCATTATTTAAAAAATGGGAAAGATACCAATCGTCTGGGTATCATAGTGAGCAAAAAAGTTTCCAACCGTGCGGTTGTGCGCAACCGTATCCGGAGACAGCTCAAGGAAGCCTACAGGCTTAATGAAAATCAGTTTGCACTGGGATATGATTTAGTATTAATTGCCAAAGCCAGCTGTAAAGATGAAAAATATCCGGTTATCGAAAAATCTTTAAAGCATTTATTTTATAAGAAGAATCTTATGAGGCAGGATCATGATTAAAAGGTTTATTTTAAAATTGATACGCGGCTACCAGCGTTATATTTCGCCCTGTTTGCCGCACTCATGTCGATTTTTACCAACCTGTTCAGAGTATTGCTACCAGGCCGTACTAAAGTACGGTATATTCAAAGGACTGTTCCTCGGTACCAAAAGAATTTTAAAATGCCATCCCTTTCATCCGGGAGGCTATGATCCGCTCCCCTGATAATTTCAGGGGAAATTTTAAAGGAGCTATTGCATGCATATTTTATATCAGGCATTTGGGTTTGTACTGTTTCAAATCTATAATCTTGTTCAGAATTACGGTGTGGCCGTTATTCTGTTTACCATTCTGGTAAAATTCTGTATTTTACCACTGAACATCAAGCAGACAAAATCCATGAGAGAAATGCAGGCGTTACAGCCTGAACTGCAGAAGCTGCAGAAAAAGTATAAAAATAATCCCGAAAAGCTCAATCAGGAAACCATGAAGCTGTACAAGCTTTACAATGTCAGCCCAATGGCCGGCTGTCTGCCGCTCCTGATCCAGCTGCCCATTATTTACGCTTTGTTTGGAGCTTTGAGAGATCCTGGAAAATGGGTATTTACCAATGGTGATGTTTCAGCTATCAGTCAGCAGTTTTTATGGATTCCTGATTTAGGGAATCCGGACCCGTGGTACATTCTGCCAATTCTTTGTGTGGTCTTTACCTTCATTACACAGAAGTTCACTATGTCTGTGCAGAAGGGGACCATGGACCCGTCTGCTGAAAAAACTCAGAACATGATGCTTTACATTATGCCGATCTTCATCGGTTTCGCAGCCATTGGCATGCCGGCCGGTGTGGCATTGTACTGGGTTGTTCAGAATGTCTTTACCTTTATCCAGCAGTTTATCATGCTGCGCAAGCCTGCTGAAAAGATTGACCCGCGTGAAGCTGAAAGACGTGTTGAAGAGGCAAAACGCGAAGAGATCAAAAAGAAAAAAGAAGAACGCAGGCAGCAGAGTGAAGCCAGAGCAGAAGCCATGGCGGCTCAGTCCGGCAAGCCGGTGAAAAAGAAGGAAGAGCCGACCGACAAAAAGCCTCTCACAAGACCGGCTTCCAGCAAAAAGGTAAAACGCCAGACTATCACAAAAATCCCTGAAAGGGATGCATCGGTGGAAAAACCAAAAAACAAATAGGATTATGGGAATGAGGCTCTGGTCCCTGGCCGGAGTCAGGATATCTGCTAAGGAGAAGAATCATGAATAAAATGGTAGTTGGTAGAGGAAAAACCATTGAAGATGCCATTAATGCAGGTTTAAAAGAATTGGGAGTAACGCTGGACGAAGTGGAAACCAACGTCGTTCAGGTACCGGAATCCGGCGTTTTTGGTATTTTTGGAAAAAAAGAAGCGGTTGTCGAGGTCACTGTTTTAAACAATGCGGGCAAAAAAGCAGAGGTTTTCCTGGGCGAAATGCTGGATGCCATGAATATTCCATGTACCATCACCTCACATTTGGAGGACGATGTGCTTCATGTTGAGCTTGAGGGGAAGGATATGGGCATTCTGATCGGCCGCCGCGGCCAGACACTGGATTCCCTTCAGTATCTGGTAAGCCTGGTGGTCAACCGCTCCGGTGAAAAATACATCCGCGTGGTTCTGGATACGGAAAATTACCGCAGCAAGCGCCAGAAAACATTGGAAGCGCTGGCTGAAAAAATGGCTTCAAAGGCAGTGCGCTATGGAAAGAAAATGTCTCTGGAGCCCATGAATCCGTCTGAAAGACGAATCATCCACGCAAAGCTTCAGAACAGTGATAAGGTTTTTACCTTCAGCGAGGGTGATGAGCCTTACCGCCACGTTGTTATCCAGTTAAAGGATAAGTAAGGTAAGAAAGCACTGTTATAGGTTTATTTAAAAAACTATGCTATAATGTTAAGGAAAAACACTTTGATTCTCATAGAATTAAAGTGTTTTTTCTGAATTAAGGCCTTCATTAGCCATTACCAATGAACAATTTTTGAAATTATTTATTGTTAATTGTTAAAACGAGTAAAGGAAATAAAAATGAACGAAGCATTATTAAATGAAGATACCATCGCAGCAGTCGCCACAGGACTCGGCGGTGCGGGCATTGGTATTATACGCGTCAGCGGACCAAAAGCAGTAGATATTGTCACCCGGCTTTTTGTAAATCATGCCGGTAAAACCGTGGAGGGTGCAGAATCCCACAAGCTGCTTTACGGCAATATCCTTGAGCCTGAGGATGGAAAGATCATCGACGAGGTTCTGGTCTCAAAAATGAAAGGGCCTTTTTCCTACACGGCGGAGGATGTGGTGGAGATTAACTGCCACGGGGGGATTGTGTCACTGAAAAGAATTCTGGATGCCGTCATCCGTTCTGGCGCCCGTCTGGCAGAGCCAGGCGAGTTTACCAAGCGCGCCTTTTTAAATGGACGTCTCGATCTGGCCCAGGCTGAGGCAGTCATGGACATTATTTCTGCCAAAACGGAAAAGAGCCTGGAGTATTCTGTTGGACAGCTTGAGGGAAAGCTTTCTCAGCGCCTGACTGCCATCGATGATCTGCTCATTGATGTCATGGCAAATGTGGAGGCGAATATTGATTATCCGGAATACGATATTGAGGAAGTGACCACCGCTTACCTGAATGATCATATTCATCAGGCCATGGACATGGTGGATGCGCTGCTCAAGGCGTCGGAGACAGGGAAAATTTATCGCGAGGGGATTACCACCGCGATTCTTGGAGAGCCTAATGTTGGAAAATCCTCCCTGCTCAATACCCTTTTGATGGAAAACAAGGCCATTGTCACAGAGATTCCGGGAACCACCCGTGACATCATTGAGGAGTATATCAACATCGGTGGGATTCCCTTTAAAATCATCGATACCGCCGGCATCCGTGAAACGGACAACCTGGTTGAGCAGATCGGTGTGGAAAAATCCCGTCAGCTCATTAAAAATACGAATCTTATTCTGTTTATGACAGACCTCAGCCGTCCCTTCTCTGAAGAGGAAAAGACACTTATTGAAGAGCTGAACCCTTCAAAAACCATTTTTATCGCGAATAAGACGGACAGTATGATTGAGAATCGCGATGTGCCGGAGGGATGGCTGCCGCTGTCCTTAAAAGAGGATGAGGGCGTCGAGGCACTTAAGGATAAGATGCTTGAAATGGTCATGGGCGGCTCGGTGGATCAGGAGGCGGATTATATCGTCAACAATGTACGCCACGTTCACCTGCTGGAGGAAGCCATGGCCTGCCTGAAAAACGCTCTCGGAACCATCGACATGGGAATGCCGCTGGAGCTCGTCTCCATTGATATCCAGGACGGGCTTGAAAAGATCCGTGAAATTACCGGCCGTTCGGTGGGTTCGGATATTATCAATCAGATATTTAAGAATTTTTGCATTGGAAAGTAGAGGAATATTATGAACTATCAGGGAGGAAGCTTTGACGTGGTCGTCATCGGCGCCGGACACGCCGGTGCGGAAGCGGCTCTGGCAGCGGCGCGTCTGGGCTTTGAAACCTTATTATTAACCATCAATCTGGATTCTGTTGCCATGATGCCCTGCAACCCATCCATCGGCGGAACGGGTAAGGGGCATCTTGTACGTGAGATCGACGCTCTGGGCGGCGAGATGGGAAAAAATATCGACGCTACCATGATCCAGTGCCGGATGCTGAACACAGGAAAAGGGCCGGCGGTTCACTCCTTACGGGCGCAGGCGGATAAAAAGGCCTACCAGTTCCGGATGAAGGAAGTGATTGAAAATCAGGAGCATCTGCTGTTAAAGCAGCAGGAAGCTACCCGTATTATTGTGGAGGACGGAAGGATCACCGGAGTTGAGGTACAGACCGGGGCGGTTTATCAGTGCAAAGCCTGCGTTATCTGTACCGGCACTTACCTTAAAGGAAAAATCTTTATCGGTGAGGTTCAGTATGACGGCGGGCCTAACGGGCTTTTTCCGGCCATGCAGCTGTCTGACAGCCTTCTTAAGCAGGGCATTGAGCTGCAGCGTTTTAAGACAGGCACCCCTGCCCGGGTAGATGCTAAAACCGTGGATTACTCCAAGATGCAGGTTCAGAACGGCGATGAAAAAATCGTCCCCTTTTCCTTTGAGACGGAGAAAATTGAGATTGACCAGGTACCCTGTTACCTGACCTACACCAACGAGGAAACCCATCGGATTATCAATGAAAATATGGAGCGGTCACCGCTGTATACTGGGGATGTCGTCGGAGTTGGCCCGCGCTATTGCCCATCCATTGAGACAAAGGTCATTCGTTTCGCCGATAAACCCCAGCATCAGATTTTTATGGAACCTGAGGGCCTGCACACCAGTGAGGTCTATGTGCAGGGAATGTCCTCCTGCCTTCCTGAAGACGTGCAGATCGCTCTTTACCGTACGGTTCCGGGAATGGAAAAGGTCGAGTTTATGCGCTCGGCCTATGCTATTGAGTACGACTGCATTTATCCCACTCGGTTAAAGGCCAGTCTTGAATCCAAAGATATCAAGGGGCTTTTCTTCGGAGGACAGATCAATGGGACTTCCGGTTACGAGGAGGCAGCAGCCCAGGGGCTCATCGCAGGTGTCAATGCGGCGCGCTGCATCGAAGGTAAGGAGCCGGTTGTTCTTGACCGCTCACAGGCCTATATTGGTGTTTTGATTGATGATATTATCACCAAAGGGACAGAAGAGCCTTATCGTATGATGACTTCCCGGTCCGAGTACCGCCTGCTTTTGCGCCAGGATAACGCGGATCTGCGGTTAACCCCCATTGGACATGAGATCGGTCTTATTTCTGATGAACGCTACACCGCTTTTCTTCACAAAAAGGCAGCGGTTGAGCAGGAAAAGGAAAGGTTAACCCGGTTAATTATTAAACCCGGTGAACACACCAATAAAGTGCTTGAAGATATTGGAAGTTCACCCATTAAAAGCGGCGTGACTCTGGCAGAGCTTATCCGCCGGCCAGAGGTAGGTTATGCCAATACCGCAGAGCTTGACCCTGAGCGTCCGGTGCTTTCCGACGCTGTTTGTGAACAGGTAGAGGTTCAGATTAAATATGACGGCTACATTAAAAAGCAGGTAGCCCAGGTAGAGCAGTTTAAGAAAATGGAAAAAAAGCTGATACCAGAAAATATTGACTACACTGCCATCGGCGGTCTTCGTCTTGAGGCTGTTGAGAAATTGACAGATATTCAGCCAAAATCCATGGGCCAGGCTTCGCGTATTTCGGGTGTATCTCCTGCAGATTTATCTGTACTGCTCATTTATCTGGAGCAGAACCGCAGGCAGGCGCCGGTGGAGGAAGAAGAAAATGAGTAATACGGAAAAGCTGATAGCCGCCGGTGAAAAATGCGGGATCGCCATTGACGAAGAACAAAGCCGGCAGATGATTCTTTATATGGAAAAGCTGCTTATTATGAATGAAAAGATCAATGTGACCCGCATTACGGTGGTGGATGAGTTCATCGAAAAGCACCTGATCGATTCTCTGACCTGCTTGAAATTTATTCATAGAGATGCGAAATCAATTTTAGACGTGGGCACTGGCGGTGGTTTTCCGGGTGTGCCCCTTGCTATTATGCTGCCGGAAGCAGAGATCACCATGATGGATGCTACCGGCAAAAAGCTGAAGGTTATTGAGAATATCTGTCGCGAGATCGGAATAAAAAATGTAGAATTTCTCCACGGCAGGGCTGAAGATTTTGGAAAGGACCCTGCCTACCGTGAGGGCTATGATTGTATTGTATCCCGTGCGGTAGCGAACCTATGTTTGCTTTCGGAGTTGTGTCTCCCTTTAGTGAAAAAGGGTGGCCAGTTTGTTGCTCTTAAAGGAAAGAATTATCTGGAAGAGATGGATGAGGGCGAAAAAGCCATAAAAGTTCTTGGTGGAAAAATAACCGGAATAGAATCCTGTTTGTTACTGCAAAGGGACTTGGTTCATGTTATAATATTAGTTGACAAAGTTAAAAACACACCGGAGAGGTTTCCAAGAGCCTTTGGTAAAATCAAAAAGGAACCTTTCCCGGGTTAAGATGTTTCACGTGAAACATATCATATGAAACACATGTAGGAGATAATCAAATGAAGAGTATTATTGAATCAAATGTTGAACAGATACCAGTTGATAAAATCCTTCCAAATCCAAATCAACCAAGAAAACATTTTGAGGATTCTGCGATCACTGAACTGGCGGAATCCATTAAGTCCTTTGGTATCATTCAGCCCATCCAGGTTCGGAAGATCAGTGAGGAGTTTTATGAACTCGTTTCTGGTGAACGTCGTCTGAGAGCCAGCAAGGTGGCAGGGGAGGAAACCATCCCGGCCATTATCGTGGAAATGTCTGACCAGGATTCTGCTTTGATCGCTATCATGGAAAATGTTCAGCGTGAAGACCTGACCTACTTCGAAGAAGCGGAAAGCTACCGACAGCTCATGGAATACTATAATTTAACCCAGGACCGCATTGCGGAGCTTTTGGGAAAATCCCAATCCTTCGTCGCTAATAAAATTCGCCTTTTAAAGCTGGACCCGTCGATCATTGAAACATTGACTGAAAACAATCTTACTGAGCGCCATGCGCGGGCGCTTTTGAGGATTCCAGATACAGAGCTTCAGGAAGAAGTATTGAAACAGGTCGTCAAAAAAGATATGACTGTTAAAAAAACTGAGGAGCTGGTTGAAAAAATCCGCAAGGATGTCTTAACCAATAATTATGATGAAAAGCTGACACCGGAAAAGAAGGCCCGGGTCAAATCTTTTATCAATGCTCAGATCTATATCAATACCATCAAAACAGCCTTCAAGGCTGTTAAGGAAAGCCGGAGCACTGCAGAATATAAGGAGATTGAACGGGAAGACTACGTCGAGATTAAAATAATTATTCCCAAATAGGAGATTTCCGTAGCTGAAGGATGCAGGGGATGCCGCTTAAAACGGATTTAGTCATTATGATATATAAAATTTCATGACATACCCCCAGCCGCACCATTTCGTATCAATAGCGTTTTCTGGCAAATTTTCATTACAATTTAAAAAACATTTTGCTTCTTCAATCTGAAGAAGCATTTTTATGCAAAAAACCATTTAAGATACCAATAAAAAATGGACAAACCAGTCTGTTATTTATTATAATATTAGAGTACAAACTGTGCCGAGATTATATATGTTTCACGTGAAACATACTGGAAAGGACCCTGATATGGCAAAAACTATTGCGATTTTTAATCAAAAGGGTGGTGTCGGAAAGACAACGACAACCATGAATCTCACCACTGCGCTAAGCATGATGAATTATAAAGTACTGACCGTTGATACCGACCCCCAGGGGAATACAAGTAGTGGCTTCGGCATCAATAAAAATGAGCTGGAAAAAAGTATTTACGACGCGCTCATTGTCGGGGATGACCCCAAAGAGATTATCCTGACAACCTCGTACAAAAACCTCCATATTCTTCCATCCAATCTGGAACTGGCGGGAAGCGAAATTGAGCTGACAAACATGAGTCAGCGGGAGCTGCGGCTGAAACACAGTCTCGAAAGCGTTCAGGATTTTTATGATTTTATTTTCATTGACTGTCCGCCGTCCCTGGGGCTTTTAACCATCAATGCTCTGGCAGCTTCCGATTCGGTATTAATACCGATCCAGTGTGAGTTTTATGCGCTGGAGGGCGTAGGGCAGTTGATGAGTACTGTAGGCCTGGTAAAAAAAGGTTTAAACCCCAAGCTTGAAATTGAGGGTGTTTTAATGACCATGTATGACGGCCGCACCAATCTTTCACTTCAGGTTGTGGATGAGGTAAAGGAATATTTCAAGGACAAAGTGTATAATACCTATATTCCCAGAAATGTCCGGCTGGCGGAAGCGCCGAGCTATGGTCAGACGATTTTTGAATATGCGATCAACTCAAAAGGTTCGCAGGCCTATTCGGAATTTTCACAAGAGTTTATAAAAAGGCAGGAGTAGATCATGGCGAAGAGCAGAGGATTAGGAAAGGGTTTGAAGGCATTGATTCCCGATGAAAACTTTATGAGCATTGACAACAGCGATACTGAAAATGCCGAAAAGCTGGTCTTTTTTCTCCAGATCAACAAGATAAGACCAAATGCCGACCAGCCCCGCAAGAAATTTAATCGGGAAAAACTGGAGGAGCTGGCTGCTTCCATTAAAGAGCACGGTATCCTGCAACCCTTGGTGGTGAGACCGGAAAATAATGGCTATACCATTATCGCAGGGGAGCGCCGCTGGCGTGCAGCCACCATGGCTGGGCTGAAAGAGGTTCCGGTCATTGTGAAAGACCTGCCGGCCAAGGATGTCATGGAGCTCGCGCTTATCGAAAATGTTCAGCGAGAGGATCTGAACGCCATCGAGGAAGCCGAGGCTTACGGCGCGCTTATGGAGCATTTTAATCTGACACAGGGAGAGATTGGTATCCGTATCGGCAAAAGCCGGGCCGCGATTACCAACACCATGCGGCTTTTGAATCTGCCCGATAAAGTGCGGCAGGAGGTTTTGGATGACAATATCAGCTCGGGTCACGCAAGGGCTCTTTTGTCACTGGAAGATCAGAAGCAGATGGAGGCCCTGTGCGAAGAGATTATTGATAAAAAACTCAGTGTACGTGAAACCGAAAAAAAGGTGAAACTGCTGAAAAACCCTCCGAAGGAGGAGAAGGCAAAGCCTGAAAAAAATCCGTATATTACCGCAGTGGAGGATGGATTGAAACAGAAATTTGCCACCAAAGTAAAAATCTCAGGAAAAAAGGATAAGGGAAAGATCGAGCTGGAATACTATTCCACAGAAGACCTGAACCGTATTCTGGATCTTTTGGGATATGAAAATGACGGGAGTAATGATGAATCAGAATAATTACCACATTAAAAAAAGGATGAGCCCGATCGAGACAGCACTGCTCGGCAACCTGATTTACATCGTGCTTGTTCTGATTTTGAAAAATGTTCTAGACCTTATAGGAAATGATGGCAACTATAAGCTCTGGTTTGGCGCCATCGAGCTGGTGATAACGGCAGGTTACTGGATAATCCTGAACTGGTTTTTATTTAGAAATCCGGCAAGCCATCAGGATGGGAGCTATGCAAAATACATATTTTTCAGTCTGCTGCCCATACTGGTCTTTACCATCGTATCAACAATAGTGATCTACGCAGCGCCCGGGACAAACTTCACCAGCGCCTGGAATGAATTTACCTTTCTGGTAGCACCGACAATTTTCTGGTATCTGCCTTATGGGTTGATCTATCATTTTATCGGTTCTGCCATTCCCATGGTTGTGTATTTTGTCATCTGCCTGATACTGGTCATTGTTTTTCAGAGCATCGGCATTGCCATGGGCTCCGGCAGACGTAAAAAACTGCGCGAGCGCGCAGAAAAAAGGGAAAAAGAAAAGGAACAGATCAGCGTTGAAAAGGTCATTGAGCCTTATAACAAAAAAAGAAGAGCAGCTGCCAGCCAGCAGGCTGCGCCGCAGAAACCAAAGAAAAAAGCACCGCCAAAGCCACAGCCCAAAAAGGCTGACCCAAAAGATCCATTTGGCGATGACGATGATCAGCCGCAGATTATTTATACCGAAGCTTTCTCCGTGATAACCGATGAAATGCTTGAAGAAGCAGAACGGCGTAAACGGGAAAACCTTGAGGATAAAATGGCTGAAGCAGTCACTCCCTCAGGTGAAGCAGAGGAGATACTGGATCATGTGGAAAAAGGTCTGATCGATGAAATTGATACGGAGGCTGTTAACCGTGCCATAGCCGAAACCCAGAGAGGCCTTAAGGCAGCGAAGCAGCCGGGAAAAGCGCCACGTGAAAAAGATAACGTGCTGGACAGAGAAAAATCAGAAACACAGGACATTACAGCAGAGCTGGAACATATCCGTAAGCTGATGTCCCAGAATGATAAAAACAAAAGGAAATAAATATGAATATGACAACTCTTGACATCATCTGCATTGTGCTGGTGATCGGAGTTGGAATGATCGGTTATATAAAAGGTGCAATAAATACGCTCATTGGTCTGGCGGGATTTATTGCATCTTTTGTCATAGCAAGGATTTTTTCAGCACCGGTAACAAACTGGTTACTCAATGTAGAACCCGTTAAAAATTTTATAAATGATACGATCACCCAAAATGCCATAAATGCTTTGGGACAGTATGGAAGTGAGGCGCTTACAAATCTCCAGGGGATTGGAGGGCTGGATTTTCTAGCCGGTATTACGGACACCTCCGTGCTGTCGGGCAGCACCGCCGCCCAGGCAGTCAATCAGGCACTCCAGCCAGTCATTTATCAGATTGCAAACGGCTTTGTATTCCTCATCCTGCTGCTGCTGTGCAGCGCCGCCTTTGGCATTATAAGACATATTGGGAAAGGAATGAACCGGGTGCCGGTTATCGGCACAGCCAACCGCGTGGCGGGTTTGGCCATTGGATTGGTGATAGGATTGGTGATCGTAGTGATTGTGATCGCAGTTGTATTGTACTATGGTATTTTTTCAGGAGACGTCACCATTGTGCAGATGGTAAAGGACGGCGTGCTCACCGGACCGGTGGCATTGTATCTTCATTAGAAGGGAGGATTTATGGTATACGAAAATGTTGGAGATCTCTGGCAGCATTTGCTGAGTGGAATTGACCTGAGCGAGCTGACCGAAAAAATTATTTCAGTCGTCATCACAATCATTGTCTTTTTTATTCTCATCAAGATCAGTAATGGGCTAGTTAATAAATTTTTTAATGAAAATAAGAAAAATATCACACCACAGGAGCGAAAAAGAGTACTTACCCTTAAAAAGGCTTTAAAGACGTTTTTAAGGACGGCTTTGCTCCTTACGGAACTATTGACCGTTTTATCTTTTTTCACCGACGTAGGGGCCCTTCTCGCGGTTGCCGGAGTTGGAACTCTGGCCATTGGTTTCGGCGCTCAGGGTCTGGTCGAGGATGTTATGAGCGGTTTTGTCATCATTTTTGAAAATCAGTTTTCTGTCGGAGATTATGTCACCATTGACAATGACCACTACGGGATAGTGGAGACCATCGGCGTCCGGACAACGTCTGTCCGGGAAATGGACGGCGGGTTGTTTATTATTCACAATGGGAAAATCGACCGGCTCATCAATCACTCCAAGGGAACCATCAAGGCTGTGGTTGATGTCGGGGTTGCCTATGAAGAAAACATTGATTACGTACTCTCTGTTCTCCGGGAAATCTGCGAGGAAGTCTACAATGCCAACGAGACTTTGTTCGTCGGAAAGCCGGAGGTACTGGGGGTGACCCGCATGGACCCATCGTCCATGAATATCCGCATCATTGCGGATGAGGATGCAGCCAGAAAGGTCAAGGCAGAGACCGCGCTCAGAAAACGCATTAAAGAAGTTTTTGACGAGAAGAGCATCGAGATCCCTTATGGCAAGTACGTTGTCTATTCCAATGGACAGTCCAAGACGCAAATTATAGAAAAATAGAAAGGAGTCAGCATGGAAAACAGGGAATATGGTCTCGGGGATATTGTGGAGCTGAAGAAAAAACACCCCTGCGGAAGCTACAACTGGAAAATTCTCCGTATGGGAGGAGAAATCAAGTTAAAGTGCACAGGCTGTGAGCATATGGTAACGGTGCCGCGCTCCAAGTTCAATAAGATGATCAAAAAAGTTGTGGAA
>CAUEUD010000073.1 GCA_959020865.1 Eubacterium limosum
GTTCTTTTTCGTGGTCAAAGTCTGTATTACTCAGGATGATGTTGTAATTATAAATACCACAGACATCCTCTGCACCACGCACCATTTCTGTATAGAAAGGGTTGGTAATATCCGGGATCATGATTCCCAGAGTGTTGGTCTTCTGGATTTTCAGGCTTCGCGCAATGGCATTCGGCTTATACCCAGTCTTTTTGATGGCTTCCAACACGCGTTCCTTTGTCTCTTCATTGACCAAAGGAATGTTGTTTACAACACGCGATACTGTTGCCACCGATACGTTTGCTTCTTTTGCAACATCAACAATTTTTACTTTCAAAATAACACCTCCGTTTATTTATTTTTAGCATCCTGCGACTTCTTTAATGGCGTCTAGAATGAGCTGCGGCGCTTTGCGGCATTTTTCTTCGGATACGGCACATGGTGCAAAACGTAAGCCTTTTGCCAGCGCAACAATGAATACATTTTTTTTCATCAGCAGATCGCTGACAGCCTTTGGATCTTCACAGGGGATGCTGATAAAAAATCCATCACAATAGTTACAGAGCTTCAAACCAATTTTGTCTGCTTCGTCAAGGAATGCTCTGGCGCGCTTCTGTAAGATTCCCTTGTGGAAATCCTGCTCTGCGATAAAGCGGTCGCGCAGATTGTCATCAGACATAATGTCTGCCAGTGTCTGCATGGCGCCTCTGGTTCCATTTGACCAGGTACCGCGGTTTGAATAAGCACAGGCCGCTGCAAATTCCTCTGCGATCTCTTCATTCGGCGCAACACAGATAATGGCGCCATTTCTCAGACCATACATGGTAAAGCCCTTTGAAGCACTGTAGGCGTAAAGCGGCAGAACATTCTCCGGCAGCCCGGAAAGCAGCGGCATAAAAGCCCGCGCGTCCTCACCCTTGCCGGCAAAATCAATATACGCGATATCACACAGAATAATGATTCTCGCATCGGGATTGGCTTTTGCCATTTCAGTATAAAACGCGGTCAGTTCTTTCCATTCATCCAGCGAAATACTGTAGCCGGTCGGGTTATGCGCCGGTGTATTCAGGATGCTCAGCACTCTGTTCTGCTTTTTAAGCAGCTCTGTAAACGCCGTTTGATAGGATTTCATATTAAATTTGCCCGTCTCGTCAAACAGTTCAAAGGTCGTGGTCTCACGTCTGTTTTCATCGGCAATGGTGCTGTAAGGCGCCCAATACCAGTCCGGAATCAGAATCTGGTCGCCAAACTCGGTGTAGTTGCACACCGCGTGACGAACCGCACCGGTTCCGCCCGGTGTTGCCACTGCGCGGATATGGCCTTCTGGCCTGTAGGACTTAAAGCAGGCGTCAACCACCTTATCCAAGAACTCTGGAATCCCCGGAATCCCAGCATAATCACAGATCTGCTCATCCGGCAGCCCCTTTAGAACATCAAATACAGATTTGAAGGCAACCAGATCGCCGTGATCATCCATCAATGCCCCAATCGTTGAATTGATAACTGCCTCGGTTCCCAGTTCCTTTGTTCTCTGTGCAGCTTCGCCTGCAACTCTAAAAATCGGATCTGTTCCGGCCTCCCGGACAGAACTTTCGATAACCATACGTGACATTTCCTATTCCTCCTAATCAATAAATTTATTAGCGTATTTCTGACGTTCCGTTTCGTACAGGTTGTTTCCCTTAGAATCAATGACAACCAGCGCCGGAAAATCCTCTACCACCAGCTTGCGCAGTGCCTCGGTCCCCAGCTCCTCGTATGCCAGAATCTCGACAGATTTTATACAGTCCTGCAGCAGTGCGCCCGCACCGCCAACACATCCAAAATAAACACACTGGTTGATCATCATGCTGTTGATGACCAGCTCCCCGCGGTTTCCTTTGCCAATCATGCCGCGCAGGCCGTTTTCCATCAGTGTAGGCGCATAAGCGTCCATACGGTGGCTTGTGGTCGGCCCGGCAGAACCGATGATCTCACCGGGCTTTGCAGGGCAGGGCCCTACATAGTAGATAATCTGATCGGTAAAATCGACGGGTAATGCTCCGCCGGATTCAAGCGTTTCAACCATTCTTTTGTGTGCCGCATCCCTCGCCGTATAGATGACTCCGGAAATCAGGACCTGATCCCCGGCTTTTAATTTTGCGGCGTCTTCTTTTGAAAGCGGCGTCGTTAATCGTATCACACTCATGTAAGCCTCCTAAAATGTCCGTTCCACATGACGGTTGACATAACAGCAGATATTGACAGCAACAGGCAAACCGGCAATATGCGTTGGGAAAACGTCGATATTGACACTCAAAACCGTGTTGATGCCGCCGAGCCCCATGGGCCCGATCCCCAGATTGTTGCACCGTTCGATCAGTATTTCCTCAAGGCCCTGAATGTGCTGCTTGGCATTGCGCACCCCGATGGGCCGGCTCAGAGCTTCCTTGGCTAACAGCGCGGCCTTTTCAAAGGTACCGCCCACCCCCACACCGACAATGATCGGTGCGCAGGCGTTTGGCGCGCCCTTTTCAACGGTTTCCAGTACAAACTCCTCAACACCTTTGATCCCGTCCGATGGCTTAAGCATCTTCATGGCACTGGTGTTTTCTGAGCCAAAGCCCTTTGGCATCACCTTAATATGAAGATCATCCCCCGGGACTACCTTATAATGAATGATGGCCGGGGTATTGGTGTTTGTGTTGTTTCTGATAAAAGGATCATCCACGACCGATTTTCTCAGATAGCCCTCGCGGTAGCCCTTTTCGACGCCGCCCTGAATGGCGTCCTCCAGAGAGCCGCCGGTTATCTGCAGGTCCTGTCCCATGGTAACAAAGATAACTGCCATTCCCGTATCTTGACAGATGGGAATCTCCTTCTTCTCTGCTACCTCAAAATTTTCAATCATCGTTTCCAAAATGGCGATGGCGCTCGGCGATTCTTCCCGCGCCAGAGCGACTTCCATTTCTTTGAGAATATCATCGGTAAGTACAGTGTTTGCTTCAATACACATTTCTGCGACAGTGTCTCTTATGTACTTAACATCAATTTTCTTCAAATTTATCTCCTTCTTTCAGCTGTTCTTTCTTTTTAAATGATTCTTCTAATTCTTCCTGTTTGATGACATGCTCAATGTCCAGAGCCTCGGTCCGCGTTATTTTTTTATATTCCTTTTTCCCCATGATGACAGACCTCAGGGAAAGGAAGATACCACCAAATAAAATAATGAAGTAAAAGGTGATAATACGCCACAGGATCAGGGCCACCGACATGTTAACAGCGCCGTAAATCGGCCCAAACAGCAGGGCAAAGCCCGCTTCAGCGCCGCCTGCCGCCCCAGGTGTCGGGATAAAAGCAACCGCTACATACAGGATCGCCTGCATGGATATGACCAGAAAGGCGCTGGCGCCGCTTAACCCCAGCGAACAGTAGACCCAGTAGTTAATGCTGTAAAAAACCAGGATCTGCACAATGGAGACAATGAAAAGCTTAAAGGTTTCCAGCTTGTGCTCCTTGAGCGCAGTGATGGCTTCTGAGTATTCCCCAATAAAGTGGTCGACCTTGGCATAATATTTATCCGGGTCCTTAAAGACGCGGATAAACAGCAAAAACCGAACGACGCCATTCATAATCCCGCGGGCCATCCTCGGGCTTAAAGCCAGGATAAAGACAAGGATAACCCCAGCGATATTGATGATCAGGCCAAAGGCGATCAGCCATCTCGCCGCAACCAGGCCACTGTTAATCTCAGAAAGATTGAGCAGTGTGGCCAGAATGGCAAGGAGTGTGACCGTAACCTGGTACAATGCGTATTTCTGGACCAGCACGGCGGTTCCTGTCCCCATACTGTAGCCCCTGCGGGACATTTCGTAGAGCTGGAGCGGCTGACCGCCGGAGGAGCCGGGTGTTATCAGGTTATAATATTGCCCTATAATGGTGACGATCATCGCAAAGGACATCTTCTCTTCGGGATAATCGCGCTGCATCAGCTTCAGGAGCATGTACCCCTCCAGAAGCCAGTAAATAAAAACGCAAACGATTCCCAACAGAAGAAAACCGATATTCGCGCGGCGAAGGGTATCTGCAAACTCCTTGAGATCTACCTGCGTCAGGATTACAATAACGGTCGCGCCGATTAAGAAAACAAAAAAGATATAGTTTGAATACTTTTTCCAAAACTCAGAAAAACGGCTTTTCGCTTTTCCACTGTTGCTGTCATTCATAGTCACCTACCCGTAAACGTTTCTCACTCTAATGACGAATCGTTTACTTTTTCATTCAAATATTATAACACAGAATTAATGGAATTTAGAACACTTTTTGAAAATTTTTTCAGTTTTTTTCAGTTTTTTTCATGATCCGCTGTACAAAGCTTAAACCAGCTCAGGAAACCCCTGTTGTCTGAGCGCTTCATACAAAACAATATTGACCGAATTCGACAGGTTAAGCGAACGGGCCCGCTCATGGTTTTTCATGGGAATACGGAACCGGTGGTCCGGATAGGCGTTGTGAATCTCATCCGGCAGGCCGGCAGTCTCCCGCCCAAACAAAAGGTAAGCATCCCCGGTGTATTCAATGTCCGAATAAAACGCCTTGGCGTGGGTGGTGAGCACATAGATTTCGGGATCAGGATTTTTAGCCAGAAAATCCTCAAAATCATCGTAGACCGCTAAATCTAAGAGATCCCAGTAATCCAGCCCCGCGCGTTTCAGGTGTTTCTCGTCCAGCGAAAAGCCCAGCGGCTTTATCAGGTGCAGCTTTGTGTTTGTCAGTGCGCAGGTACGCGCGATGTTCCCAGTATTTTGTGGTATTTCCGGTTGATACAGTACGACATTCATTTTTATCTTGTTACCCTCTTTCCTTATTTAACGCTCATTTTATGGATGTTAAAACCATAAAAAAAGATAAATCTCATTCCGAACACTCAGAACGTCATGAAATTTATCTTTATTACTATTTTAAGATGGTCTTGGGCAGCACAATCGTAAAGGTGCTTCCCTGATCGGGCACACTGTCGATTTTTATTTTGCCGCTATGCTGCTTCACAATCATATCCGCAATGCTTAAGCCCAGACCCACGCCGCCTTTTTCACGGTTCCGCGCGTCATCCACACGGTAAAAACGGCTGAATATTTTCTTTTTAGCCTCCTCTGTCAGCCCGACGCCCGTATCCTTAACCGCGATACAGACATTACGCTTTGTCACCGTCAGAGAGAGCGTCACTGTCCCTTCTCCAGGCGTATATTTAATGGCATTGTCGACCAGTATACGGATCGCCTGTTTTATCCGCTCCTCGTCGCCTTTATAATCAACACCCTCTGCGATACTGCCCTTCAGCGCAATCTCATTTTCCCTGGCAACATCAAACATCAGGTCGATAATCTCGGCGCAAAGCGCGCTCAGATCAAACACTTCCTTTTTCATGATGACCTTTTTATTGTCCGCCTGGGCGATCAGCAGTAACTCCGATACCAGATGCGCCATGGTCTCACTCTCAAGGCTGATGTTGTTAAGCCACCGGATATTATCCTTAAGCACCTCATCCTCCTTCAGCTTTAAGACCTCCACATTGGTCTGGATCACCGTCAGCGGTGTCCTGAGCTCGTGAGAAGCGTCCGCGATGAATTTCTTCTGATTCTCAAAGGTTTCCTTGATCGGCTGTAAGGATTTCCCGGCCAGAAAATAGCTGATCGGGATCAGCAGGAGAATCCCACCGCTGCCGATGAACAGCAGAAAGGAAATGACATAGGTAATCATTGAGCGCTCGGTCGTGATCTGCTGAAAAACCTCCAGCGTGTGAGATTCATTGTCACGGCTGAAGCGCGTCACATAAACTCTGTAATCTGCCCCGTTAAGATTAAAAACCTTAAAATCATTGTTAAAGCTTTGATCCATTGCCAGTTCATAGCCATGCATAATCAAATCATTATCTTCGACCTTCATATTGACGGTCTGGTTATTTTCATCCCATTCAATGTATTCATAACCCATTTTGTCGTGCATGGAATTATTGTTGAAAATACTGTCGCCCTTTTCCGACTCCACTGAATTATTGATGATGCCCTTGGCGGTATCCATCAGATAAACTTCTCCGGTGAGTCCCAGGCTCCACTGAACGAGAAAGCCCAGCAGCAAGATAAATAAAAAAAGAAAAGCAATGAGAATCAAAGTGTTGAACAGAGTAATTTGCCTCTTGATCTCTTTAAACATTATTTTTTACTCAAAGTGTAACCTACACCACGGATTGTGTCAATCTTAACGTTTGTATTGGCGAGTTTCTTACGGAGATTATGGACATATATCTCAATGTTATTTTCATTGACTTCCTTGTCAAAGCCCCACACCCGGTCTAAAATCTGTTCTCTTGTAAACACCTGATTCGGACGCTTCAGCAGCATTTCAAGGATCTTCGCTTCCTTCACAGAGAGCTTGTACTCATTTTCCGGCGTCTGCATCATGTTCTTCTTGGTGTTAAAGCTGACATCCTCAAAAGAGATGATTTCCCCTTTTATTTCATGGTCGGGACGTCTGCTCAGCGCGCGGATTCTGGCAAAGAGCTCCTTGGCGGAGAACGGCTTGATCAGGTAGTCGTCGGCGCCGAGGTCAAGCCCCTTGACCTTATCGTCAACCGTCCCCTTGGCAGTCAGCATTAAAACAGGCGTTGTGATGTCCCTGTCCCGGACCTCCTTGAGAATCTCGAGGCCGCTCTTCATGGGCAGCATAATGTCCAGTACAATGACGTCATAAATCGGGTTCAGAGCAAATAGAAGCCCCTCCTCGCCATCGTTCGCCACATCACAATCTATATTTTGGATTTTACACAGCTCCTGGAGAGCGTCTGTAATTTTCACTTCATCTTCTATAAATAATATGCGCATTTTTTTCTCCTATTTTTTGGAATTTTATTATTATTAAGTATATAGGCCAATCCTTAAATTTGGATAAATTCAGCGGTTAAAGCGCCTGAATAAGCGAAATTCATTGCATCCCACCCCCGGAATCCTTATAATAAAGAAAGATAAAAGGAGGAGGAACCCCATGGATTTCATACTTATTGTCGAGGATGATAAAAAAATTTCCCGTATCATCGAGCTTCAGCTGAACCACGCAGGCTTTGAAACTGCCAAGGCCTTTAACGGGCGGGAGGCCATTGATGTTTTCAACAACACCCCGGGCATCGGACTGGTTTTACTGGATATCATGCTGCCTCAGCTTAACGGCTACGAGGTTTTAAAATACATACGCGCGCATTCTCCCGAGCTGCCTGTTATATTTCTCACTGCCAAGGATGATACCGGCGATGTGGTCAACGGCCTCAATCTCGGAGCCGACGACTATATCACCAAGCCTTTTATTTTTGACGAGCTCCTGGCGCGCATCAAGGCGAATCTCCGAAAAAAATCCGCTGTCTCGCCCAAGAACAGCGTTGTCTTTGAGGATCTGGCCATCGACCTTGATACCTTTATGGTCACCCGCGGCGGCGAGAGCATCGAACTTTCAAAAACAGAGTTTGACCTCCTGCACTACCTTGTGCTCAACCACGGGCTGGTCCAGTCCCGGGAACAGATTCTGGACCAGGTGTGGGGCTTTGACTATTTTGGAAATGACAATATCGTAGATGTTTATATAAAATACCTGAGGGATAAAATTGACAAACCCTTTGAGAGAAAGCTGATCCAGACAGTGAGAGGGCGCGGCTATGTCATCAAATAGGGTTCAGGAACCAAAACCGATGAAGCTCTACACACGCATCGTCCTGTTTTTTGTGCTGGCGTTTTCCATTCTGCTGATCATTTCCTTTGTGATGGTGTTTTATTTTTCCCAGCAAATTGTTTTAAACGAAAATCGGAGCAATCTCATAAAATTCAACAGCTATATCATCAACGTGATCAAGGAAAACGAAGATGCGCTGCTGTCGCTTCCCACCAGCAGCCGGCTGGACTTTATCTCTGAAAAAATATACCCCAATGTCAAGGATAATACCTTGATTTCTTATAAAATTTCGGATAACTACGGAGATGTTTATCTGTCCTCCGAAGGCGTGGAGGATCTTCTGAACCAGGATAACTTTTCGGAATACAACATCGACATCTTTAAGCTGCACATCGACAACCCCGCCGACCAGACCGAGGACAATGTCGACGTGGATTCCTTCCGCTACAACAAAAACGAGTATTATTATCTCGGCTCAAGCTATCTTGTCAGCGACGACTACACCATTTACATCCAGGTCGTAAAAAATCTTAATGACAGCTTCGTCTACATGACCGCCCTGTTCAGTATCCAGATCGCCATCAGCATTGTCTGCCTTGCGGTCATTATCTTTATCGGGATCTATGGCACCAAGCGTTCTCTTAAGCCGCTGATCGAGATCGCCGAGACCGCTAAAAACATTACAGAAAACAACCTGAACACCCGTATCAAAGAAACCGGAAACGACGATGAGCTGGATCAGCTCATCAAATCTCTCAATCAGATGATCGGCCAGCTCGAATCAGCCTTTGACGCTCAGAAGCAGTTTGTCTCAGACGCGTCGCACGAGCTTCGGATTCCTCTGACCGTCATCCAGGGCTACTCGGACATCCTCTCCTCCTGGGGCAAGGAAAACCCGCAGCTCCTGGAAGAATCTGTGGATTCTATTAACGAAGAGATACAGAATATGAAAAAGCTGGTGGAGGAGCTGCTCCTGATCACGCGCCTTGAAAACAACTATTTCACACAGAAATTTGAGCCGGCTGATCTGGGCGAGCTTGTCACAAAGGTATACAATGAATGCGAAATGATTGACGCCACCCATTCCTTTGAGCTGACCCGGGCCGACCACTGTCTGGTAAAATGCAATGAATCGCTCATATTGCAGGCTTTAAGGGCACTTGCCGACAACAGCATGAAATACACCCCGGCGCAGGGAAAAATCTGTTTCAGCTGCACTGAGACGGCAAACAGGTGTATCCTGTCTGTCATCGACACAGGCATCGGCATTCCTGAGAGCGAACTCGAAAATGTGCGCCGGCGTTTCTTCCGGGTCGACAGTGACCGTTCAAGGGAAACCGGCGGTACAGGCCTTGGCCTCTCCATCATCGAGAGCATTGTAAAACTCCACCGGGGCGAGCTCGTGATCGAGAGCACCCTGGGACAGGGAACGGCCATGAAGATTATTTTAATGCGGTAGAGGGAGGGCGCTATCCTCTCTCTTTGGTTTGGTTTTATTTGGTTTGGTTTATATAATGTGTCCGGTTTGCTATCCGGAACCATAACCGGAACCGTGTCCGGTTTACTATCCGGTTTGCTGTCCAGACACGCATGTTTTTATGCCGTAAAATGGCGCGTGTGATTACCCGGCCACCCGGATCATCGCACCCTCATAAAAGACGCAGAGACTTCCCCTGCCCGGCTCTGTCCCCAGATACCTCTGGGCAAGGTCAAGGGCGTTTTCTTCAAAATACTGGAAAAAGACGCGCTTGATCACCTGCTTGGCAGGCTGTCCTGAAAGCGCAGGCAGACAGGCAGCCACAAAACCTTCGTCCTTCAGCTGCTCAAAGGCCGCTGTTTTTGAGAGGGTCCGGTTTTCAAAAAAAACGGGAAGGGAGCGGTGCCCCTGCCTGAGATAATCCATTTTGATCAGCTCCCCGAGCATTTCTTTATGGGGCGACTCGTCGCCTGAGGCCGTTAATGTCTGCAGAATCCCGTAGAGCTGTTCCTTTGATTTTCCCAGCTCATAGAAGCCTTCCTCCCGCCAATAGTCCGAGAAAGCCTCAAAAAATTCAAAGGGTGAGCCCCAGCACTGGTTTTCAAAAATATACTTCAAACTCAGATAAAAGGCGCCGGAATTGTAATAGCGGTCTACCAGGTCCTCAATGTCCTTTAAGCGCATAAGCTCATCCGAGGAGATAAAATCATTACTGATCACCTCATAAGGCGGAAAGCTCGCGTAGCGGTAATAAAATTTATCCGCTTCTTTTCGGATCTTTGTCCCCTTCAGCAGCTTTAAAAATCCCAGCTGCAGCATATCTGGCTCAATGGCAATGGTCTCGTCAAAGGACTTTTTAAAAACCACATAGGTTTCCTTTGGCAGCCCGGCGATCAGGTCCACGTGCACATGGCAGTTTTTAAACCCGATGAGACGCTTCACATTTTTCCGGATCTTTGCCAGATCAGTCTTTCGCGTGATGGCCTCCAGCGTTTCATCATGAGTGCTCTGGATACCGATCTCAAACTGCATCAGGCCCTTTGGCGCTTTTGCAATCATCTCAAGAAGCTCATCGTCCAGCAGATCCCCCGCGATCTCAAAATGAAAATTCGTAGCGCATTCCTTTTTGACCAGGTAAGCGATGATGGCCTTGGTCCGCCGGATATCGACATTGAAGGTGCGGTCCACAAATTTCACCTGCTTTACATCGTGGCTGATGAAAAAATCCAGCTCTCTGAAAACACGCTCGAGGGGCAGAAAACGTACCTTCTGCAGGGTGGAAGAAAGGCAGTAGGAACACTGGAAGGGGCAGCCCCGCATGCTTTCATAATAAATGATTTTGTCTGAAATCGGCTGGATATTTTGGTCGTCATAGGGGAAGGGCAGCGCGTCCAGATCCTCGACAATCCCCACCTTTTCGCCGCTTACATGCGAATGGGACACATTGCGCCCAAACCAGTTAACGTTTTCCATTTTCAGAAGCGGGGTTTTATCCCGGCTCTGCAGTGTCTTTACAAATTCAGGAAAAACCGTTTCCCCCTCGCCGGAAATAATATAATCCACGAATGGATGATCCTCCAGAAGGCGCCCGCTGTCATAGGAAACCTCAGGCCCTCCCCAGAAGACAATGCAGTTGGGCCTGCTCTTTTTCAGCACTTCACTGATTTTTGCAATAAAGTCCATATTCCAGATATAGCAGGAAAAGCCATAGTAATCTCCCTGCATTCTCAAAAGCCTGCCGACCACCACGTTCATCTGGTCGTTAATGGTTACCTCACAGAGCTCGATATTCTCCGCCTGCGCGGCTGCTTTCAGAGCTCTTATGGCAAGATTGGTGTGCACATATTTTGCATTGACACCCACTAATACACATTTACTCATTTGTTTCCTCTTTTACAGAAAAATCCCGAAACATGCAGCACACGCTTCGGGATAATTTTATTATACATTAAACCTGAAAAATGTGACATCGCCATCCTGCATGACGTAGTCCTTACCCTCGATCCGGGTCACTCCAAGTTCTTTGGCCTTGACGTCCGAGCCGGCTTCCACCAGCTGTTCATAGGTTGTAATCTCAGCCCGGATAAAGCCCCGCTCGATGTCGGAGTGGATCTTTCCGGCTGCCTGCGGCGCTTTTGTACCTTTTCGAATGGTCCAGGCACGTGTTTCCTCTGGCCCGGCAGTCAGGAAGGTGATCAGGCCCAGCAGCTTGTAGCCTGCGCGGATAACCTGATCCAGCCCAGAGGCTTCAAGACCCAGATCTGTCAGGAACAGGGCTTTTTCCTCATCGTCGAGCTCAGCGATCTCTTCCTCGATCTTGGCGGAAATTTTGATGACCTCACGGTTATCACCGGACACCTTTTCTTTTAAAGCTTTGACCATGGCGTTGTCTGAAATCAGGTCGTCCTCAGACACATTCGCAATGTACAGGACTGGCTTTGTGGAAATAAGCTGAAGTCCGGAAACATACTGCCATTCATCCTCCGAAAAATCCGTATCCAGAGGCATTCTTCCCGCTTCCAGAATGGCCTTCAGCTTTTCCAGAATTTCGAGGTTCACCTTTTCAGCTTTATCGCCCTTTGCGGCTTTACGCGTTTTTTCGACCCGGCGGTCTACCATTTCCAGATCGGCTAAAATCAGCTCAAGGTTGATGGTTTCAAGGTCGTCCAGAGGGTCGATCTTTCCCTCAACATGAACGACATTCTCGTCCTCAAAGCAGCGGACCACATGGGCGATGGCATCGACCTCACGGATATGGGACAAAAACTTATTACCCAGACCCTCGCCCTTGCTGGCGCCTCGGACCAGGCCCGCAATGTCCACAAATTCAATGGTGGTGGGCACCACTCTCTTGGACTGATACATTTTCTCAAGCACTTCCAGCCGTTCATCCGGCACGGTCACCACCCCTACATTGGGGTCGATGGTACAAAAGGGATAGTTGGCGGATTCTGCGCCGGCTTTTGTTATCGCATTAAAAATTGTACTTTTACCGACGTTTGGTAATCCGACAATTCCAATTTTCATCTGTATACCTCTCTTTTTACAATTCGGTGTTTGTTAACTTTATAATTATACAATAGGAAAAGCATAATCGCAAGCGGACACGCCCCATAAACAAAGAAAAAGGACCGAATAAATATCCGGCCCCTTGCTTATTCAAAGGTAGAAGGTCTTGTGCCGTCTTTCCAGAGGCGTTCCAGGTTGTAGAACTGGCGTTCTTCCACGTGGAAAATATGAACGATCACGTCATAGTAGTCCAGCAAAATCCAGCGGGCTTCCCGTTCGCCCTCGATGCTTTTCGGGACAATACCAAGCTTTTCGGCTTCGTACTCAACGTTGTCGGCAATGGCCTTAACCTGGCGTTCCGAATTACCGCTGGCGATGACAAAATAATCGCCCAGGGTCGAAACCTCCGCAATATCAATAATTTCAACGTCGGTTCCATTCTTAGCGTCAATCCACTCTTTTACTTTTTCTGCAAATTCTTTTGGTTCGATATCAATCACTCCTTTTCATTTTTTTCACGATCCATTTTTTCAAGGATCAAATAATTACGTGCCGAGACGGTCCTTTCGTGAATCAGGCCGCCGATTCCGCTGATATAGTGGATGGTGTTGGTCAGCGCCTGGATCATCGCGTCATCCAGATTTTCAAAAGCCATATTCCTGAGCTTATCTACGCCCGGGTAGCTGCGCCCAGGCTCGATAAAATCAGCGAGATAGATAATTTTTTCGAGAACACTCATGTTTTTCCGCCCGGTTGTGTGGTATTTGATGGCACCGAGAATTTCCTTGTTCTCAACGCCGTACTCCGTCCGGGCCACCACTGCCCCCACGGGGCCGTGCAGCAGCTGTGGCTCACGCCGGGTGACCTCGTCAACATTGAGGTAATGCTTCTCCGCTGTTGCCAGAAGCTCTGCGTCGCTGTAATTTTTGGCGCAGTCGTGCAGCAGGGCCGCGTATTTCACCTTGTTCGCGTCACAGGGATAGATTTCCGCCAGCTTCAAGGCTGAGTCCACCACGTTTAAGGTGTGCTCATAACGCTTGGGCTTTAGTTCTTTTTTTAATTTTTTTTGAATTTCCGCAACGTTCATTCTGCATCTCCCAGGGGCTGCTTCGCTAAATAAAGTCGATTTTCAATAATATACTGCTCCACCGTTTCTGGCAGAAGGTATTTTATGGAATAACCATTCTTCACCCTTCCCCGTATATCGGAGGAGGCGATGTCCATTTCCGAGGTAAATAGTTTATAAATCCTGGCGCCATAAATTTCCTGGAGCTCCTCGATCCGCGCGTCCAGCTTGTTGTGTGAATAGCCCGGCCTGAAGGTCGTGATAAAATTGACGGACGCCAGCAGCTCTGGCGCTCCCTTCCAAAGCGTGATCTCAAACATAATATCCGCGCCGGTGATAAAATAAAACTCACTCTCCGGATAAGTCTGCTTGATCTGCTCGATCGTATCGACGGTGTAGGTCATTCCCGGCCGGTCGATCTCAATGGACAGCACTTCAAAATAAGGGTTGGACCGGGTCGCGAGCTCCACCATTTTCAGGCGGTGCCTGCGGTCGATCTCCTTATCCATCTCTTTAAAAGGATTGTTGCCGGCAGGTATAAACAGCACCTTGTCCAGACCATACTGGTCTCTGGCCGATTCTGCCAGCAAAAGGTGTCCGGTATGAACCGGATTAAAGCTCCCGCCTAATAAGCCTATTTTTTCCATACTTACCTCTTTAAAAAGCTACCGTTTGTTTTTCTTCTTCAGTGTCTTAGAATTTTTGGACGGCACTTCTATCTTTGTTTTCAAAAGATTCTTTTTATATAATATGAATTTATTGCCGATGGTGCAGACAACCTCTGACTTAGTCGCCTCGGCCAGTGTCCGGGCGGCGTCCTCCACCTCTTCCATGGAATTCTGCTGGATTTTTCCTTTTATCAGCTCTCTGGCCACAATGGCGTCTCTTGTCTGCTGAATAACCTCAGGGGTAATCCCGTCTTTTCCGATAAAAATAATGTCGGGAATATCCATGGCAAGCTTTCTCAAATAGCTTCTCTGTTTACTTGTTAGCATTTTTCTCTCTTTCTATTATAGCATATCTCGCTCAATTTTATTTAAAATATTCAAACTCAATATCCTGGAGCCGGACGATATCCTCGTCCTGTATCCCCATTTCTTCGAGCTTTTTGAATATGCCCTTATCCTTGAGCACTCTCTGAAAATATCCGATGGAGTCAAAGTCCTCAAAGTTGACGGAATTGATCAGCCGTTCAAAATCGCCTTCGACCACATAGACATTGCCATCTTTATGCACCGTGAAAGGTTCCTCATCAAAATCAGCCTTGTATACCACATCCTCGTCGGCTTCCACCTCAAAGATCGGCTCTACCTCGCCAATTTCGTCCAGCAGCTGAATCACGCGGCTCAGCAGGGCGTCAATGCCTTTTCCTGTAGCGGCGGATATGGGGAAGACCTCATAGCCCATCGCTTCAAATTCTGACACCAGAAGCTCCAGCTCCTCAGGATCCGCGATCAGGTCTGTCTTATTCAGGGCGACCACCTGCATCCTCTGCGCCAGGCGTTCGTTGTATTCTTTTAATTCTTCATTAATCGCTTTAAAATCTGCCAGAGGGTCCCGGCCTTCACTGCCTGAGGCGTCCAGCATATGGATTAAAAGCTTCGTCCGCTCGACATGGCGCAAAAACTGGATTCCCAGGCCGGTGCCCTCATGGGCGCCCTCAATAATTCCCGGAATATCCGCGATGACAAAAGGATCAAAGTCCTTCCACGCTACCACGCCAAGGTTTGGAACAATGGTCGTAAAATGGTAATTCGCGATTTTGGGCTTGGCAGCTGTTACCATGGACAGGAAGGTTGACTTTCCAACATTTGGGAACCCCAGCAGTCCAACATCTGCCAGAAGCTTTAATTCCAGCACCAGCGTTCTCTCCTGGCCCTTGACACCGCCCTGGGCAAACCTTGGGGCCTGTCTGGTGGAGGTCGAGAAATTCATGTTCCCAAGTCCACCCCGGCCGCCCTGGGCCACGATACAGGATTCGCCGTCCCCGCTTAAATCGCAGAGAATCCGGCCTGTTGTCTTATCCTTGACCACTGTGCCTACCGGCACCTTTATGAGCAGGTCCTCACCGGATTTACCGGTCGAGCGGCCTCCAGTCCCATTACCGCCGCTCTCCGCCTTGTATTTTTTGCGGTATTTAAACGCCAGCAGTGTTCGCAGGCCGCTATCGGCCTGGACAATGACATTGCCGCCCCGGCCCCCGTTTCCACCGTCCGGCCCGCCGTTTGGGACGTATTTCTCCCGGCGGAAGCTCATTCCGCCATGACCACCGTTACCGGCAGTTACATATATCTGCGCTTGATCAACAAACATTATAGCACCTCATTTCCAATGTTTATATACCCATATATAAGAAAAACCTCTTATCATAAAAATACAATAAGAGGTTTTTGATAT
>CAUEUD010000074.1 GCA_959020865.1 Eubacterium limosum
TGCTGGGTATCAGCGGGTTTTACAACAAAGGCGGCCTTTGGCACCCATATTTTCCCATCTGACCTGTGATAACGGCGAAAACCAATATAATCTCTGGATGCCACCTCAATACTGGCATCGTCTGTGATTACCCGGTCGTCGCCGACCACCTTTTTAAGACCTAAAATCAACTCTTCCTGTTTCATGCGCTTTCTCCAATCTGTTGTGTATTTTATTTAAAACGGCTAAGCCGTTATTTCAGCGATTTCCTTCAATAAATCCTCATTAATGGTGTAGCACTGGCTGAACACGCGGTCCATCAGCTTCTGGTATACGGCATGGTGCTCTGCGATCGGGGTATAGGTTTCTGTCTGCTGCCCCATGGCTTCGACAGCCTGCTGAAAATCCGGAAAGATCCCTGCGCCCACCGCCGCGCAGATAGCACAGCCTAAAGAGCAGGTTTCTGTTTCGACAGATTTTTTAACCGGAATATTGAATACATCCGCAATGGTCTGTACGGCTGTGACGCTCTTGCTCCCGCCGCCTCCCACGCGAAGCTCTGTGATGGATTTTCCAATGATGCCGCACATTTCATCTGTGCTGACTTTAAGCTGCATCACAATGCCTTCGATCAGTGATCGGAACATGTGGGCTCTTTTATGGCGGTGGTCAAAACCAATAAACATACCCTTGGCGGCAGGCTTATCCCAGTTGGATTTCCAGTCTGGAATCGTCACCAGCCCCTCGCTGCCTGCCGGAATGCTCTCTGCTTCCCTGTCAAGGTAGGCTTCAATGGTCATACCTAGCTTCTCCGCCTTGGCGTCAAGCCCTTCAGCCAGATTGTCTCTAAACCATGACACCAGCCAAAACCCCTTTGATATTGCCGCCTCAGCATGCCATGTGCCTGGAACAGACGCCAGATAGGTGCGGTGCTTCAGCTTTTTGTAAGCATCTGGGATATACTTTTCTCCTACGATGTCCAGGCCGCTCAGGGTTCCCAGTGTAATGTATGCCTGCCCGTCACTGATAGAGCCAGAGCCTAAAACCTCACACTGTTTATCACCCGCACAGGCCACCACCGGGCAGCCCTCTGGAAAGCCTGTAAGCGCTGCCGCCTCCGCTGTGACATGACCCATCACCTGCCCAGGCTCCACAAAGCGCGCCAGCTGACTGCGCTTCAGTCCCATTTTTTCAAAAACCTCATCATCCTCATAAAGCGCCCACTGCTCCCGGTCTACAGGCATTCCCAGATTGTTGGCCAGGGTATCCACATAGCCGCCAAAAAGCTGATAGCCCATGTAGCCCGGAGCCGTCAGATATTTGTGTATTTTTCCGGCAAGCTCTGGAGAATTCGTTTTCATCCAGTTCATTCTTGAATAATTCCTGAGATAATCACACCAAGGGTCCATCGCTTCAGTGGACGGCGGTAAATGACTAGCGTTCTCACGCCACCGCAAATCCATCCAGCTGATGGGCCTGCAAAGCTGGCGGTTATCCTCTCCGACAAAAAAGGTGGTTCCCCGCTGCCCGGACAAGCCGATCGCAGCAATTTCATGAACGTCACCCTCGAATTTTGAAAACAAATCGTCGCAGGCATGGCAGAGGCCGTTCCATAGATCGTCATAGTCATGTACTGCATAGCCTGCCTTTTCAGCAATTAACGGCGGGTGGGCGGCTATGCCCATACAGACCTTCTGGCCTCTGGTATCAAAAATGATCACTCTGGTGCTCTGTGTGCCGCTGTCAATACCTACCACATATTTTTTATCCATTACTCTTTTCCCCTCATTGCGTTTGTGTCTATTTATTCATCTTTTCCAGAAAATTGGTCCCCTGTTCTGAAAAATTGATCTCACTCCAGTCCCTGCCAAGTTTTTTGGCAAGGATCTCGATCACCCGCGGCTGGCAGAAGCCCCCCTGGCATCTTCCCATCCCGGCTCTTGTCCGCCGTTTTATGGCCTCGATGGATGCCGGCATGACCGGACTGTCGAGTGCCTCCAATATCTCACCCTCAGTGATGGTTTCACAGCGGCAGACAATTTTTCCAAAGGAAGGCTCTCTCTCGATCAGCTTCCTCTTCTCATCCGGCGGCAGCTTTCTGAAAAGTGTTTTTGGCTTTTCGCGCGGCTGATAGTCCTGACGGACTTCGAGTTTTCTGTTTTTCTTCTCAGAATCCTCCAACACGATGTTCTCGACCATTTCGGCGATAGCTGGCGCTGAAGCCAGCCCGGGCGACTGGATCCCCGCCACATTGATAAAGCCGTTGGTCACCGGAGACATCTCAATGATAAAATCCTCTTTAAAATCCGCTGCCCGCACTCCTGTAAAAACGCGGATAAGGTCTTGCTGCCCCACATTCTTGTGCTGGTTACAGCTCATGGCATATTCCAGGCCATCCGGGTCGGTCGCGGTGTCCTCCTTATTCCAGACTTCTTTGGCTGACGGGCCAAGCAGGTAATTTCCCTCTGGTGTTTTGCAACAGCCTCCGCCCTTCGATTCAGCGTTTTTGATTTTTTTCATCCGGTTTTCAAGGGCGTTTCCCACAAAGCCCATCTGGGGCCTGTAGGGATACTGCTTGGCCTTATCCAGAATCGCGATGGTCCCCTTTCTTGGATGAATGGTAAAGGAACGATCTCCCGCCATTTCTGAAAGATCATCGGCGTAAACGCCGGTGCAGTTGATGACATAGCCCGCCTTGATCATGCCCTTTGGCGTGACCACGCCTTCAACTCTGCCGTCATGTCTCAGCACATCACAGACCGGCGTGTTAAACCAGAATTCAACACCGTTATGGGCCGCGTTCTCAGCCAGTGCTACGGTGACGTCATAGGGCTCTACATGGGCCAGGCTTGGAAGCCAGACTGCCGCAATGGGTGGATTGTCCAGCTTTCTGAGTTCTGGCTCGATGGCCATTGCCTGCTCGCCGTCGAGCATTTCAATGCCGTCCACACCATTTTCCACACCCTTGTCATAGCGCTCCTTAAGGGCCGGGATGTAAGCCTCCTCCCATGCAATGTACATCAGGCCGTTCCGCTGAAATACAAACCCCAGCTCATCTGCCCACCTGTCATACATCCGGTTTCCCAATATATTGAGCCTGGCTTTAAGTGTTCCTGTTTTGGCCGCGTGACCCGGATGAATATTTCCATTATTGGCCTTAGACGCACCCGTACAGACGTCATCATTCTTTTCGACAACAATAATTTTCAGAGGATACTTAGCCAGCTCCCGCGCAATTCCACAGCCGATGACACCGGCTCCGGCAATGACAACGTCCGCTTCCCCCACCAGTCCGGCTTCAAAGCCCTTTGCCCGTCCGGTCTGGTAGTCCTTTTTGGGAATCTCCAGTCCCTTTACCCACATATCGCTGACAACATTTTCCACTCCCGGCACATTGGCTGCCCTGTGTCCCACATCAATTAACTGCTGCCAGTCCCCGCACTCTCCTGCCAGTGTTACGATCTGCCTTTCGTCGACTGAAACCTTGATTTCAAGCCCAGGGAACGCTTCCCTGAGCGCTTTTTCTACTGTGTTTTTTATGCTGTTCATACTTCTCTCTCCCACGTCAGCCATTTGTGTCCATTTAGGTTTATTTTTAAGGACATATTAGGACATTTTTTCTTTTTTGTCAAGGCTTTTTTGGTTTATGTTTCCTTTTTGAACATTTCTTAAGTTTTTTTGCACTAAAAAAACCGGTATGGGAAATTTCCGTATTTTCCCATACCGGTTTTATCATTTGTTATTCAGCAATTATGACGGTCAGCCCCATTTCTTTATAGTGCTTGACCATTTCTTTGTCTGCCTCTGCATCGGTCACCAGGACATCGCCTGGACGCAGTGTTGACACATTAATGAAATCACGTTTAAAGAGCTTGCCAGAGTCCATGAGTGCCACCAGCCTTTTGGAATGGCTCGCCAACTGCCGGTATACACCGTACTCCGCCGGGCCGCGGTGGAAAAGGTTTCCCTGCTCATCCACTGTTGTGGCGGATACAAAGGCCAGGTCAAAGTAAAAATCCCGAAGTGTGTTTTCCGCAATGGTGCCCGAAGTGCTGAGGGTATGCTTTGTGATTTCTCCACCCACCAGAAAGATACCGATCTCGCTGCGGCTGTTGAGCTGGTTGACCACTGTGACCGAATCAGTCACAACATAAAGCCGCTTGGTATTGTCAATATGCTCTGTAAAATGATAGAGTGATGAACCGGCGCCGATAAAAATCTTCTGACCATGCTCGATGAGGCCTGTGGCCTTGAGCCCCATTCGTTTCTTTTTCTCTGCCTCGATGTTCAGACGAAGCTCCAGAGGCTTTTCTCTGAGGATATCCTCCTTGACAAGCTGTGCCCCGCCATGGGTTCTCAAAAGCTCTCCCTCGGATTCCAGAAGCTCCAGATCACGGCGGATAGTCTTCGTGGTTACCTGAAAAATTTCACTGAGCTGGGAAACGCTAACGGTCCCCTGCTGTTGCAATAGCTGAATAATTTGTTCTAATCGTGGATTTTTCAACGTTCTCCCTCCTCTATTGGTTAAGCATAGCCTAAGTTATTTTAAAAGTCAAGGGGCGCAGACGATGAAGGTACGTCGTTTCGACGTACCTTCATCGATGGATTTACTGTTCCTCTGTTTTTTCCTCCACGATCGGGTCAATATGGATTGTGACATCACAGTGGCACTGGCTTTTAAGCTCGTCCTCAATACTGGTAATAATCTCGTGGGCGGTGACCATGTCCAGCTGACTGGACATTTCCACATGCAGGGAGACATCGGCGTGTGCCGGGCCATAGTCGTGAATGAGCAGCTCATGCATTCCCTTTATCTCTGGATGGGACATGACGATGCGGTGAATTTTCTCCACAAAGCCCTCATCGGGAGGAGCGCCAATCAGAGGCTGAACCGAGTCCTTTGCAGATTTAATACCTGTTATCAGGATAAAGGCCGCCACAATTACACCCATATAGCCGTCCAGATCATAGCCTGTAAAATAATTGATGGCCATACCGATCAGTACCACCAGCGTGGCCAGGCTGTCGCTGATACTGTCCAGGGCTGTGGCCTCCATGGCTGAGGAATTGATCCTCCGGCCCAGCTTCCGGTTAAACAAAAACATCCAGAGCTTCACTAAAATCGAAGCGATCAAAATGACAAAAACCACAAGGCTTACCGAGGTCTCCGCCGGGTTTAAAATCCGTTCTGCGGACGATTTAAGCAGCTCAACCCCCATAAGAATAATGGCAACGGATATAAACAGCGCGCTGAGGTACTCGATGCGTCCATGGCCGTAGGGGTGCCCGTGGTCAGCAGGTTTTCCCGCCATTTTAAAGCCCAGCAGCGTGATGATGGAGGAGCCGGCATCCGACAGGTTGTTGACCGCATCGGCCACAATAGAGATGGCGCCTGTCACAAAGCCCAGCAAAAGCTTTCCTAAAAACAGCAGCAGATTGCAGGCAATGCCTACACCGCCGCTTAATACACCGTAGGCCTGTCGGACATCCGGGTCTCCGGTTTTATCGCCCTCTTTAATAAACAGGCGTACCAGTAAACGGGTCATTAATTACTTCCTTTCTCAGTTAAAAAAGAGCTGCCGCACTCTGTGCAGCAGCTTTCCATTCATTATTTCACCGCAATAAATTCAATCTCGACCTTGGCATCCTTGGGTATTCTGGCTGCCTGCACACAGGAACGGGCCGGCTGGTTTTCTGTAAAATACTCGCCGTAAATGTCGTTCAGCACAGTAAAATTGGCAAGATCATCGACAAAAATTGTGGTTTTAACCACATCAGAATAGTCATATCCTGCTTCTTTTAACACTGCGCCCATGTTGAGCATCACCTGTTTCGCCTGGGCCTCAAAGGCTTCCGGCATTTCGCCTGTGGACGGATCAATCCCCAGCTGCCCGGAGGCGTACAGAGTGCCGTCTACTACCAGCGCTTGAGAATATGGGCCAAGGGCCGCAGGGGCTTTATCTGTTGCTACTTTTGTTTTCATGATTGTTCTCTCCTTTGTCGTCACTTAAAATGTTTTCCGCGCCTTCAGAAACAGCTAAAATGCTGTCATCTGCTGGTGCTTCGTGCTTTTTAAAGCGATGCTTAAACCACATCAGTCCACCCTGGGACATACCTTCTCCGCCCTCTCCGTCATCAAAGGTTGAGACGAACAGGAAACGCCGGATGGCAAACAGGATGGCGATGGATATAATACTCATCAAATTTTCGAAGGGCGTGGTGTGCTCAACGATCAGCTCCCTGGCAATGGCAAACAGCAAAACCTCTATGACCGACGCGGTGGAGTGCTTGATCAGCATTTTAAGAAACTCAATGCCGATGAGCGTGTTAAAGGCATAACCCAAAAACACCCGGAAGGCCTGCGAATCGCCATAATTTCCTATAAACTGCCAAAGATCGGGAATCAGAGCAAGGGCTGAAATAATAATGGCAATGGCGATGAGGATGGCGATAAAAATCTCCAGTACCCGCACAAAGCCCAAAAGCTTATTTTGAATTTTATGTTGCATTGTCTCCTCCTGTTTATGGTTCCCACTGCATTATACCATAATCAGTCCCTGTCTTAAAGCATATCTCCATTATTTTCATCCAGCAAAGCGCTTTCTTTCTTTTTGCGCCGCAGATGATACACATCATAGCCCATGAGCAGCAGCAGGGCGCCGCCCATCACACCGGCAAACACCATAAACAGCTGGCGCATAAACAGCACCGTCTCCCACTTCATGGGACTGCCGTAGATAAACGGAAAAGCACAGATAAATGAAAAGACCGTAAAGGCCATAAACAGCCCGATATATGCTTTTTTCCAGGGCTTTGCCTGGGGCGTACAGCCCATGTACTTAAACAGATAGGCCACCCCCAGCATCAGGAAAGGAATCATCGGGAAATAGTGATATAAAAAGGTATCCCGCGTGATAAAAAGCCAGGGAATCATCTGGGAAAAGTAACCAACACCGATGACGATACCGGCAGAATGGCGTTTCCATATCCCGTGGACCAATGCAAAGGCTGTGCCGAAAAGGCCAATTCCCCAGACCATCGGGTTGCCAGTCGCGTAAAGATAAATGGTTTCCGGCGCCTTCTGATAATAGTAAAACACTGGTTTTAAAGCCAGAAGCCAGGTATACCATTTGGAGGAATAGGGATGGTGGTAATGGGTCGAAGCCCCGGTGTGGTAGCCGAACATCTGCTGCTGATGGCCGAAAAACACCTCAAAAAACCCTTTATCGGGTATGGTGCCCGCATAAGGAATATAGGACAGCGTGTAAATGGTCACCGGAACGGCGATAAAAGCCAGGCAGCAGAAAAAGGACTCGCCGAGTCTTTGCCGCCGGACACCTTTATCGCCCTTTACCATATCCCGGATGAGCCAGTAAAAATACAGAACTGCCAGTCCAAGGGCCGCGTAACAGCCTGACCACTTAGTGCCAATGGCAAGGCCGGTAAAAATCCCGCTGAGCAGCAAAAACACATACCGGGCTGGCCTTGATGTACTGATGTGAAAAAAGTACAGGAAGGCATACATGGCCAGGATAAAAAAGACAAGAAAGGCGTCCAGGGTTCCGATCCGTGTCTGTGTATAATGCAAAAAATCGAAAGCCAGCAGCAATGTGGCAATACCGGACCACAGCGGTGATTTGAAAAGTGCCTTGCCGAAGAAATAGATCAGCGGCAGCATGGCGATACCAAAAAGCACCTGCATAAAGCGGAATCCAAAGGGCGTTCTGCCAAAAAGATCCATTCCCAGGCCAATGATCAGCCGGCCCACCGGAGGATGATCCATCTCGGCCACACTCAGGCCATCCTGCATTTCCAGCGCTGAGGCGGGAAAATAGCTCTCATCAAAGTAAGCGCTGTTCAGCCGGTCTGAGGTGGTCCGCACTGTCTCCGGCTCATCCAGAAGCCTCGCGGAACCTTCGTTAAGGGGCGTTGCCGCCAGCCTGTTCCCGTTTTCGTCAAAGAATGCCACCTCGCTTAATACCAGACGGTTGGCAGTATCCAGCTTTTTAACTTTGATGTAACGTGTACTCTCATCCGTGTTCAGCGGGTAGTGGTACCAGATCATGGCCGCTGTATAGTCGGTGTCGTCATCCCGGGTATCAAAGGCCTGTTTCCAGTTCACGCCATCATCTGAGCATAATATCTGTATGCCCACATATTTTGAGGAATCATTGACCGTTGGATACAACGCGATGGACGCCGGCTGTTTCTGAAGCTCAAACTCCGCGGCGGGTGTCCCCTCCTCCATATCATAATAGGTCTGGGGCTCAACTCTTGAGCCCAGATTCCAGTAGCCTACAACGCTGTAAATCAGGATTACTGCCACCAGAAAAATGATTTCCTTTTTACTGAGATGATAAAACTTTTCTGTCATTCTGATCATTTTCCTTTCTTCTATTTTTAAAGAGCAGGGCTATCCCCACAATGACGCCCATGAGACTGATGGTCTCACTGACACGCCGGAGAGGCGTTCCCTTGTATTGGACAATTAACATACCGGTTTCATTAACTGCTACTTCTGCCATGCCATTTACGTTTCGGTAAACCTCGACGCGATTGCCATTAAGCATGGCTTCATACCCACTATAATAAATGAGCGGCAGTTCATTTGAACCGTTTCGTTCTAATTCTATTTTATACAAACTATAATTAGTGCGTTTTACAGTGCTTTGATGGTTTTTCTGTGATTCCTGGATGTGTGATAAAGTGACATCCTCCGGTAAATACTCACATCCTGCTGCAAAAGTGGGGTATGTATTGACAACCATCTGCGCATAATTTTTATAAGTATACGCAACATTTGCAAAATATGCTATGAACATAATTCCAGCAGCGATGGCTGCGATGATCACCTGGTTTTCCCTTTTTTCTGTCATGCTCTCAATAATCCTGCCAGAAGCAAAGCACCAGAACACCGAGATAAACAGATAGAACCGCCATGGAAACTGAAGGGTTGACAGTACATTCTCAAACAAATGCCAGGGAAAATATACTGACGCGCAGAACAGTAAAAACAGGCCTGACAGCGAAAGAATCTGAACCAACCTGTCACTTCTGTTAAAAAACAAACCCGCTATTATCAGTAGTGTCAGCGCCAGACCAATCCCCGCCGGAGGTACATATTTTTCGCCGATACTTTGAGGTATTGCCAGAATTAAATTTTTAAAAGGCACGGCCCAGTCCGAAATACTCCCGAGCAGTCCGGTGTCGCCCCAAACAGGATTAACCACCAGCTGTTCCAGCATGGGCAGCAGAAAAAACAAAGTCAGGACAATGCTCCAAAGCGCTGCTTTCCCAAGTGCCGCCAGCCTTGGTATATTGAACAGCAGAAAGACAGCGGCGAATCCCCCCATCAGCACGGCGGTCAGGACATGTGAAAGCACCAGACCGCTAAAACCGCTGAACAGCAAGGGCCACTTCTCCTTCTCGCCGTAAACCACCTGCCAGAAGCCTGCCACAATAAGCGGCAGAAAGACAAAGGCCAGAAGCTCCCCCACCGACGACCGCTGATAAAGGTCAGTGGTGTGAAAGGAGCATAGGAGGTAAAGCACAGTGGAAGCCGAGGCCGCAAAATCAGACCGCCATACCGATTTGACCGAAAGGTACATGGTGCAGGCCATAGCGCCTGTGAGCAAAATCAGAAAAGCCTTGTAGGCCGTGATGGCCGGCATGCCCAAAAGCGACAGTACTGCCGGAATATACAAAAAGAAATCCGGATAAAAAAGCCCGTTGCCATAGCCGTAGCCATTAAAGTAATCGGCATAGACTCCTGGTAAAAAAATGCCATTTTTAAGACCTTCTGCGATCGAGACGACCCTGGAAAGATGGAAGCTTGCATCATTTCCAAAGGGGATGCCATCCTTAAGAAGCAAGGGCAGCACCACTGCCAAAGCTGCCAGAAAAGGGATACCCCACCAAAGAATTTGTTTATTTTTTATAAAGAATTTTTTAGATTCCATTCTTTTCTCTCATTCTTTTCTCTCATTATTATACCAATCTGACTGCGATTTGTAAAACCAATGATTTTGTAAAGCTTCGGTTAAATTCCGTTAACTCTTTGTTAAGTCTATTGAATTGTGGGATTTTTAGATTTAAAATACGCCTAGGCTTTTGAAAGAACGCTTTTATCCAATAAGCCATTTGTTTTAACCAAAATGTTAAGGAGTATAACACTATGTTAAGTTTAAGAAATGTAAAGAAGGCCTATGACGGCACAGAAATCCTGAAAGGCATCACACTCGATATCGGAAAGGGCGAAATTGTTTCCATTCTCGGCCCATCCGGCGGCGGTAAAACCACCCTCCTCAACCTGATTCTCGGCATCACCGACATTGATGAGGGACAGCTTTTGTACGATGGTGAGGATATCACCCATGTACCCATGGAACAGCGTGACTTCAACATTGTTTTTCAGGACTATGCCCTGTTCCCCAACCTGAATGCCTACAATAATATCGTATACGGACTCAAAAACAAGCCGGGTATTTCCACCCAGGAGGAGGTTGACGAACTCATCGACCTTCTGGATCTCAGACCGCATCTGGACAAACCCATTGACCAGCTCTCCGGCGGGCAAAAACAGCGTGTGGCCCTGGCCCGTACCCTGGTCATGAAGCCAAAGGTGTTATTACTGGACGAGCCGCTGAGCGCGCTGGACGGGGTTATCAAAGAATCCATCAAGGAGCGGATCAAAACAGTTGCCAAGGAATTTGATCTGACGACCATTATTGTAACACATGACCCTGAAGAAGCCCTTACCTTATCGGACCGGGTGCTCATTTTAAACGGCGGCAAAATTTCACAATACGCCGAGCCGCAGGAAATCATCACGAAGCCCGGCAACAGCTTTGTTCAGGAGTTTATTCTCAACCAGCTCATGATCAAGCGCAACAATATCTTCTCATTGTTCGGAGAATGCTATGCCCAGTAATTCCGCCACCGATAAAACGCGGCCGAGGCTGCGGAGCCGGGCTGTTACGGGTACCCCGCTGGAGCTGAAGGTTGTTTTCTGGATCATCATCGCCATCTTCGCGGTGTTCCTTGCCGCTCCACTGGCACTGCTGCTCATCAAGTCCTTTAACGTGGACGGCAGCTTCAGCCTGGCAAGCTATGCCGCTGTGCTGAGCAGCGCAGGCTTTCTGAACGCCCTGCTTAACAGCTTCATCATCGCCGGGACCAGCGCGCTCGTCACCACGGTTATCGCGTTTATGCTGGCCTACACAGTCAACAGCACCAATGTACCCGGCTGGTACAAGAGCGCCGTTTCCAGTGTCGCAGTGCTGCCCATGCTCCTGCCCACCATTACCTATGGCTTCGCCATCATCTATTCCTTTGGCCGCCAGGGCCTGATCACCCGGCTGCTGGGCTTTCAGCCCTTTGAGATTTATGGGTTTAACGGACTGCTGCTGGGTTATGTAATCTACACGGTTCCCATTGCCTTTATGCTCATTAACAATACCTTTAAGTACATTGACAAGAAGTTCTCTGTGGTATCCCGTGTGCTTGGTGACAACAGCTTTAAAACCTTTCTCACCACAACCTTTAAGCCACTGATCGCCACCCTGGGGGCTTCTTTTATTCAGGCCTTTTTCCTGAGCTTCACCGACTTTGGGATTCCGGCATCGGTTGGCGGTGAGTACAAGGTGGTTGCCACCACGCTGTACAATCAGATGCTGGGTTCTATCCCCAATTTCAGCAAGGGGGCTGTTGTTGCCATGATGATGCTGATCCCATCGGTTTTCAGCATTTTGATCCTGCGCTACCTGGAAAAATATAATTTCCGCTATAACAAGATCTCCCAGATCGAGCTCACAAAAAACAAAGGACGCGATGGCCTTTTCACGGTTCTGTCCGCTTTGGTAATGATCGGTATTCTGTCCATTTTCGCGGTTATCTTTATTGTTCCCTTTGTGCAGAGCTGGCCCTATGAGCTTGGTTTTTCGCTTGACAACATCAAGGAAACTCTTTTTGGCGGCCAGCTGACCAGTGTCTACCTCAATTCCATTCTGGTAGCGGCGCTCACAGCGGTTTTAGGGACGGCCATTGCCTACCTCAGCGCACTGGTCACTGCTCGCAGTAAAATGGGCAAGCCCTCTAAAGCCGCCATCGACGGCCTGGTCCAGACCACCAACACCGTACCGGGCATGGTGCTTGGCATCGCCTTTCTCCTGGCTTTTTCCGGCACCAGCCTCCAGTGTACCTTTATTATACTGATCATCTGTAACATTATCCATTATTTCTCAACCCCTTACCTGATGATCAAAAACTCGCTGTCAAAGATGAACGCCTCCTGGGAAACCACTGGCATGCTCATGGGGGACAGCTGGACAAAAACCATTTTCAGAGTTGTAATCCCCAACTCCTGGTCCACTGTTTTTGAAATGTTCAGCTATTATTTTATCAACGCCATGGTAACCATCTCCGCTGTCATTTTTATCGTTGGCGCGCGCACCATGGTCGTTACCACCAAAATTAAACAGCTTCAGCACTTCGGCGATTTTGAACAGATTTTTGTCTTATCCCTGCTCATTCTTGCCACCAACCTGGCTGTCAAGCTGATCCTGAAAGCCTTGTCGAAAAAAACAGAAAGGAAGGCCGCCTGATGAATAAACTTATAAAAGCCCTGGCTGCTGGACTGCTCATTGCCGCCACAGCCCTCACCGCTGTGGGGTGCAGTACAGGAAAGGCGGATAACAAAGTCGTTATCTACTCCAATGCGGATGACGAAGCCCTGACCGCCATGGAAAACGCTCTGACTGCCGGCGGCTACGAAGGCCAGTATATCATCCAAAGCTTTGCCACCTCCGAGCTGGGCGGCCGGATGATGGCCGAAGGCTCTAAAATCGAAGCCGACCTGGTGACCATGAGCACATACTATCTGGACACTGCCCAAAAGGAATCCGAAATGTTCTCTGACCTGAGCTTTGACCATACCACCCTGAGCGGTGACTGCCCATCCTATTCTTCCCCCATCACAGCCCAGGAAGGCGCTGTCATGGTCAACACTGAGGTGATGCGGGAACAGGGCCTGTCTGCACCGGCCTCCATCAAGGATCTGGCTGATCCAAAGTACGCGGGCCAGGTATCCATACCGGATATTGAAGGTTCCTCCACTGGCTGGATTCTGGTACAGGCTGTCATCGACGCTTACGGCGAGACGGAAGGCGCTGAGATCATGACAGGGATCATCCGAAATGCCGGGCCGCACATGGAAAGCTCCGGCTCCGGCCCCTTTAAAAAGGTAAAAGCCGGCGAGGTCGCACTGGCCTTCGGCCTTCGGCATCAGGCCGTCGCGGCCAAAAGCGAAGGTCTTCCCATCGACTACACCGACCCGTCTGAGGGCAGTTATGCTCTCACGGAATCCATCGCCGTCATTAATAAAGGGGATAAAACCAATGCCAAAGCCATGGAAATGGCTGAATGTATTGTAAAAAGCGCCCGAAACGAGCTGCTCAAGACCTATCCGCTGCCCCTGTATCCCGGCGAAACAGCCGACCCTGCCCTGTGCACCAAAAACCCCAAAACATTCCCAGAGCCCCTGACCGTGGATCTTTTACAAAAACACCAGGAGTTTTCAGAGAAATGCAAACTTAACAAGTAAAAACAAATTTTATACAAAGATATATCTTACAGAGGAGAAAACATTCATGAAAAAATACAAGTTACTCACCCCCGGCCCACTGACAACCAGCGATGCGGTAAAGGCAGAAATGCTCTTTGACCACTGTACCTGGGATAATGAATATAAAACCATCACACAGAAAATCCGCGCTCAGCTGCTAAAGCTGGCCCATGTCAGCGAGGCTGCATATACCGCCATCCTCATGCAGGGCAGCGGCACCTTTGGCGTGGAAGCCGTACTTTCGAGCGTGATCGGCGATAAGGATAAGGTGCTGTTCATCACAAACGGCGCCTACGGCGAACGCATGCTGGACATCGCGGACTACCACCGTCTGAACTACCTTGCCTACAACGAGGAATACAACATAATCCCTGACGCCACCAAAGTGCGCGCGATTTTAACAGAAAACCCAGACATCACCCATGTGGCCATGGTACACTGCGAAACCACCACCGGCATTCTCAACGACATCCATGCCATCGGCGAGCTCTGCGCAGAATTTGGCAAAACCTATATTGTCGATGCCATGAGCAGCTTTGGCGGCATTGATATCCCGTTAGAGGATGACCATATCGACTTTATGATCAGCAGCGCCAACAAATGTATCCAGGGCGTACCGGGCTTTTCCTTTATCCTGGCCCGCACAGCCGCCCTCGAGGCCTCAAAGGGCAATGCGCGAAGCCTGTCGCTGGATATTTACGACCAGTGGAAGACCATGAACAAGGATGGAAAATGGCGATTTACTTCCCCGACACATACGGTTCTGGCTTTCTCCAAAGCCTTAGATGAGTTAGAGGAACGCGGCGGAGTCGAAGCCCGTTATCAGCGCTACGCCTCCAACAATAAGCTTTTGATTGAAAAAATGGCAGTGCTCGGCATCAACGCTTATATTGATGAAGCCTACCGCTCCCCCATTATCACTACTTTCCTCTATCCCGAGCAGGGCTTTGACTTTACCGATATGTACAACTTTGTCAAAGAACGCGGCTATGCCATCTATCCCGGCAAGCTGACCAAGGTGGACACCTTCCGCATGGGCAATATCGGAGAAATTTATAAAGAAGATGTTGAAAATCTCTACAATATCTTTTATGATTATTTAAAACAGAACGCTTAGGAGGCCATATTGATGAAAAAGATTGAAGCGGTTATTTTTGACTGGGCCGGCACAACGGTCGATTACGGATGTTTTGCTCCAGTACAGGCATTTATGGAGGTTTTTAAAAGCTTCGGCATTGAGCCCACCATGGCGGAAACAAGAAAACCCATGGGGATGCTCAAGCGTGACCATATCCACACCATGATGGATATGCCGCGTATCAGCCGTCTCTGGCAGGAAAAATACGGGCGCGGCTACACCGAAGAGGATATTGACGCCCTGTACGCCCAGTTCGAGGAAAAGCTCATGAGCATTCTGGATCTGTTTGCAGATCCCAAGCCTCACGTGCTGGACACCGTTGCGGCCCTGCGTGACATGGGCCTGAAAATCGGCTCAACCACCGGCTACACCGATGAAATGATGGCCGTAGTCACCCGTATCGCTGCCGATAAGGGTTATGCGCCGGACTGCTGGTACAGCCCAAACGCTGTGGAAAACTATGGCCGCCCCTACCCCTTTATGCTTTTCAAAAACCTGGAGACTCTGGGCGTTCATTCTGTCCATAATGCTGTAAAAATCGGCGACACGGTCTCCGATATTCTGGAAGGAAAAAACGCCGGCGTTGTCTCCATCGGAGTTGTGCGCGGAAGTTCTGAGATGGGGCTGACCGAGGAAGAATTTAATCATCTCTGTGATGATGACAAAGCCGCTGCCATCAACAAGGTAACCAAAACCTTCAGAGATGCCGGCGCAGACTATGTTATCCAGGATCTGAGCGAGCTGATCCCTCTGATTAAAACGCTCGATGAACAATAAACAAAGACTGGCTTTGCCCAGAACAAAGAGTCTGGGACAAAAACCCACCTCATTAAAGAAAAGAAGCGGCGATGCGTAC
>CAUEUD010000075.1 GCA_959020865.1 Eubacterium limosum
GCCCTGTCCGGTCTGCGGCGGTGTCATTGTCAAGGAAGCCTATCTAGGCGGCAGTGTTTATTACTGTCCAAACTGTCAGCCCAATAAAAACTGTTAAAGCAAAAGACCGGTTGTTCCGGTCTTTTTATGCTATAATATTTTCAACAGATATGAAAGACTAAACTTCGGGAGGCGAAATGAAACTCATACCGAAAAGCGGAAATTTGAAAGATTATTTAGAAGAGAGTTTTTATGTTAATTACAGCGACAGTGCCATTGTGGATAAATCAGAAAGCCTGTACAGGATTTCTGTGAATGAGCTGGAGTATATTGAAAGGGCTTTTCTTTTTGTTCGGGACACCATTGATCATTCCTGGGATATTCAGGGGCACAGGGTAACACGGACGGCCTCTGAGGTGTTGGAGACTGGTGAAGGTATCTGCTATGCTAAATCGATGCTGTTGGCCGCTTTGCTGAGAGTAAAAGGGATACCGTCCGGCTTTTGTTATCAGCGTCTGACCATTGGTGACACACCGGATACCGGCCATTGTATACATTGCCTTAATGGTGTGTACCTGGAGGGAGAAAAACTGTGGATACGTATTGATGCTCGGGGAAATACCTTTGGAAAGAATGCTCAGTTTAATAAAGCGCATCCAGAAAGGGAACAGTTGGCTTTTCCTGTCCGACGAGAGTGTGGTGAGAAAGACTATCCAGAAATCTATGTCAGTCCGGCGCCTGCCACCATAAAGGCTCTCAAAACAAATGAGGATGCTCTTAATATGATTTTACATGGCCTGCCAGAAGCCATATAAGGGAGGAATAAAATGAAGTCAGAAAAAATGATGAAAGGGCTTGTCTGTCACGAGTCCGGCGCCATCGAGCTTTTGGATATGCCGCGTCCAAAGCTTGAGGAAGACACCGACGCCATTGTCCGTGTGACACTCTCAACCATTTGCACCAGCGACCTTCACATCATGCACGGAGCAGTTCCAAGGGCTGTTCCCGAAAAGGTGCTTGGCCACGAGTTTGTGGGTGAAGTTGCTGAGGTGGGGAGAAGTGTTAAAAAGTTAAAACCGGGAGCGCGCGTTGCGGCCAACTGCATCACTTTCTGTGGAGAGTGTGCGTACTGCCGGCAGGGCTTTATCAACAACTGTGAAAAAGGAGGCTGGGAGCTGGGGTGTCGGATTGATGGCTGCCAGGCCGAATATGTAAGAGTCCCCTTTGCAGATATGGGGCTGACTGAAATACCAGATACTGTCACCGACAAAGAGGCGTTGCTGCTGGGAGATATTTTGTCAAGCGGCTACTTCGGGGCGGAGCTCTGTGAGATAAAACCTGGTGATACCATTGCGGTTATCGGAGCCGGACCGGTAGGACTCTGTGCCATGAGCTGTGCGCGGCTGTTTGGCGCGGCCCGGATCATCGCATTGGATATCCAGAATGAACGTCTGAAATTGGCGGTAAAGCAGGGATTGGCAGATGAGACAGTCAACCCGTCTTCAGAGGACGCTGAGAAGGCGGTTGCAGCCTTAACAGATGGCCGCGGGGCAGACGGTGTGATCGAGGCAGCTGGCGGCGAAAACACATTTGAGCTGGCCTGGAAACTGGCGCGGCCCAACGCTGTCGTCGCCTTGATTGCCATGTACGAAAAGGCTCAGACACTTCCGCTTGAAAAGATGTATGGAAAAATCTGATCTTCAAAACCGGCGGCGTAGACGCTGTGCATTGTGAGCGCCTTATGAAGCTCATTGAGGCCGGACGGATCAAGACAGAATTCCTCATAACGCACGAGGCCCCTCTCAACGATATTCTAGAGGGCTACCGTATATTTGAGAAGAAGCTGGATCACTGCATTAAATGGGCAGTGACACCTTATCAACGCTAGCTTTGGCTATTTAGAGATACTCGAGTATACCATATGGAGTAAGAACGATGGCGCCAGCAGCGATAAGCTGTTCAGTGCCCTTTTGCAAAGCGCTGAGAGAATCACAGCCACCGTCTTCCTCCAGCATTAGGGCATAACCCTCTTTCTGCATGCCGGGGTACAGAATAAAGTCCACGCCTTCCTGCTTTAACGAAAGCTTAGGATCAACCGCAGCGATGATTTTTTCCTTGAGCATGTTTTTCTCATTGGAAGATAAACTAAAAGTTTTCATAAAAGCGCTCCTTTCACAATAAGGAGATAATGCGGCGTTTTGCCCCATCATCTCCTGCAACTATAACATGTGCGGGGCCAAAATACAAGAAAGAGCAGAATACGCATTGTAATATCCGCCTTTTCTTTTTAGTGTACAGGGGCGTAGACGGTGGCTGAGCGTTTTGGAATATACAGGGTGGTAAGCCGACCGGGGCAGTTTGCCTTAGCGTCAATGGGGTCAGGCTCTGTGTCCATCCAGCCGCCGAAATCGCGGGATTCTGTGTTGAGAATAGGCTGATAGCCGTTGCTGTCAGGAAGTGGGATGAAGCCGTTGAAATCTCTTGTGGGATGGAAATTAAAGGCGAAGAGATAAGGCCCCTTTGAATAGAGCAGTAGTTTTGCCCAGGTGTCAATGAGCAGAAGCTCAGACGGATATTCAAGCAGCTTTGTCTCCTTGACAAAATGGATCATGGCTTTGTCAAAATCCTGCAGATAGCGGTATCGAAGGTTTGTGTCCTCTGCCAGATGCCACTGCCGGCGGGCATACTGGTAGCTCCAGCCGTTTTCCTCACGCGGGAAATCAATCCATTCGGGATGACCAAACTCGTTACCCATAAAGTTCATATAGCCCTCGCCGGCGCAGGTACAGGTGATCAGCCGGATCATTTTATGCAAAGCCATGGCGCGTTCAATAACAGGGTTCTGATTAAAAACATTCATATCGCTATACATATCCTGGTCGGCCAGCCAGAACATGATGGTTTTGTCACCGACAATGGCCTGATCATGGGATTCGGCATAGCCAATGACCTTTTCACCTGGCCGGCGCTGTGTAAGCTCATGCCAAAGTGCGTTTAAATCCCAGTCCTCGTCTCTTAAATCCTTTAATGTATGAATCCAGAAATCGGGGAGGCCCATGCCCAGCCGGTAGTCAAAGCCAAGCCCGCCCTGAGAGACGGGAAGCGCCATGCCGGGAAGTCCGCTCATATCCTCAGCGATAAGGAAACAATCAGGCTTTATTTCCTTTGCAAGGGCAGAAGCCATTTGGAGATAGGTAAGGCCGGACATATCCGTATTGGATGAAAAGTACTGATCGTATGAATTAAAGTTTACGCCCAAGCCATGGTTGTGGTACAGCATAGAGGTAACACCGTCAAAACGGAAGCCGTCAAAATGGTATTCATCCAGCCAGAATTTTATATTGGACAAGAGAAAATGGAGAACCTCGGGCTTATCGTAATTAAAAACCTTTGAACCCCAGGCAGGATGATCGCCCTCCGGGCCGGCATGAAAAAACTGATAGTCCGTTCCGTCAAATTCTCCGATACCGTCTAGAACATTGCGTGAGGCGTGGGAGTGCACTAAATCGAGGATAACCGCGATACCGAGACGGTGCGCTGTGTCAATGAGCGCCTTTAAGTCCTCGGGAGTACCAAAGCGGGAGGAAACCGCAAAGAAATTAGAAACCTGATAGCCAAAGGAGGCGTAATAAGGGTGCTCCATGATCGCCATAAGCTGGACAGCATTGTAGCCAAGTCCGGCAATGTGCGGCAGCGTGTTTTGTGTAAACTCACTGAAGGTTGAGACCTCTGGAGACTCTCCGGCAATGCCGATGTGTGCTTCGTAGATGAGCGGCGGCACGGATTGTTCGGGGTGAAAGACCTTATCATGCCATTTGTAGGGCTGTTCAGGATTCCAGATCTGCCCGTCAAAGGCAAAGGTGTCTTTATTTTGTATCACACGCTTGCAGTAGAGCGGCACCCGGTCAAAGGACTGTTCCTTGGTTTTAATATGTACTTTAACCCGTGAGCCATGTGGCAGCGCTTTTTTTCCGGGGAGAAAGACTTCCCATCTGCCGCTGCCCAAAGGCTTTAAGGGGGTAGCGGCTCTGTCCCATCCGTTAAAATCACCAATGAGAAAAACAGACTTGGCGTTCGGAGCCCACTCACGGTATACCCACCCATCAGCTTTTTGGTGAAAGCCGAAATAGAGATAACCGTCCGCAAAATCAGAAAGGCTCTTTTTATTTTTTAAAAGAGCCTTTTTTTTCATATTAAACCGGTTGTTCCGCCATTCGATTGCAGATTTATAGGATTCCAAATAGGGATCTATCTTTAAAATTTCTAAATTAACTGAAGACATTTAATCAACTCCTTAACTTGCTTTATAAATACCCTTTTGAGTAAAAAATAAAACAACTGAAAGAAGAATTATAGTCTGAAATTATGGTAAAACAGAAAGAAGCCAGCCGTAGCCCTCCGCCTCCATTTGATCCTTTGGGATAAACCGGAGAGCGGCACTGTTGATGCAGTAGCGTTCACCGCCAAGGGCAGTGGGTCCGTCATCAAAGACATGGCCCAGGTGTGCGTCGCCCGTCCGGCTGCGCACCTCAGTCCGGACCATACCGTAGCTGGTATCTTTGTGCTCACGGATCGTATCCGGATCAATAGGCTTTGAAAAAGAAGGCCAGCCACATCCAGCGTCGAATTTATCAGATGAAGAAAAGAGCGGTTCGCCGGTGGTGATGTCCACATAAATTCCAGGTTCAAACTGGTCCCAGTATTCACCAGTAAAGGCCCGTTCAGTCATGCTGTTTTGTGTCACCTCATAGGCTTCGGGTGATAGTGTCTCTTTTAAGGACTGGTCGTCAGGCTTTTTATATGTATCTGGTACTTTAGCTGATTTTGGGGTATGTTGTTTCATAAGAAAACCTCCTTGCATAAGATGATTTGATTATACCCAATTTGACACAAAGCATGCTTAAATAAAACAATAGGGAGGCTGGAGGGATGTTTCTGTTGATAAACTTAAGAAATCAGCAAAAACTTGACAAATTGAAACAGGGAAAGTAAAATAGCACTGAAATAAATATTTCGGTAGGTGAGGCTACCACAGGGATATGGATTACTGCCGCAAACTAGTGGAGACACTACAAGATGGTCAACAGTTTATGTCGAACGCAAGGCATTGACTAATGTAATTTCACCGCCCTGTGAAGCTAAAGCTTGAACGGTGAACGGATAAGAGACGATTTTTTTGATGTGTTGTCCTCTGTCATTGCTTGGGCTTTGGCAGAGGTTTTTTTATTGCATCAGAATAAATATAAAGTTGAAAAGGCAGGTGAGAAAAATGGACGTTGGACGAGAAAAAGGCATAGGTCCCGGAATGGCAGAAGAAGCAGTGGAGGAACCATGCAGACAAAAGAAATGGGTCTGTTTTTCCACCTCTGGTAGCTGCCTTTACTGAGGCTTGTGTCTTAACAAAACTGATAAACAAAAATTCAGGAGGTTAAGACAATGAAAATGATTTTAAATAATGTAAAAGACAGACTGCTGGAAGCGGCCGTTACAGAGCAAAACGCTCTTGTAAAGGCTTATGGTGCCGGCAGCTACACTGAAGAAAAAGCCGCTGAAATGCGTGAGGCCTTTGGCGAAAATAAACTGAGCCGCCATCAGAATGATTCTGTCCTGAAGCGGATATTTGAGGCTTTTGTCAATCCCTTTACGGTTATTCTGATTGTGCTGGCATTGGTCTCATTTATTACCGATGTCGTGATGGCAGCTCCGGGAGAAAAAGATCCTGTGTTTGTGATGATTGTTGGCGTCATGGTGCTGATCAGCGGATCATTGCGTTTTTTTCAGGAACAGAAATCAGACCGGGCAGCCGAACGGCTTGGCGAAATGGTTGAAACAACCGCCGCGGTCGACAGGAGTCCGGCCGGAAAAGCAGAAATCCCTCTGGATGAAATTGTGGTGGGGGATATTATCTACCTGGCAGCTGGGGATATGGTTCCGGCCGATGTCAGAATACTGAATGCGCGCGATCTTTTTATCAGCCAGTCCTCCCTGACAGGAGAAAGTGAAGCGGTTGAAAAGTATGGAAATCCAGTAGAAAATACGGAGAATGATCCGCTGTCCTGTAATAATCTGGCTTTTATGGGAACGAATGTCGTCAGTGGGTCTGCCAAGGCGCTGGTACTGGCAGTAGGCGATGATACCATTTTTGGTTCTCTTGCCAGCCAGCTGAGCCCAAAGCGTCAGGATACAAGCTTTGATAAAGGGGTCAATTCTGTTTCATGGGTTTTGATCCGCTTTATGCTGGTCATGGTCCCACTGGTATTTTTAGCCAATGGACTGACAAAAGGCGACTGGCCTGAAGCCTTTTTATTCGCGATTTCAGTGGCTGTCGGGTTAACACCGGAGATGCTGCCAATGATTGTCTCGGCAAATCTTGCGAAAAGTGCTGTGGCCATGTCCAAGAAAAAGGTCATTGTCAAAAATCTGAGTGCTATTCAGAATTTTGGCGCCATGGATGTTTTGTGTACCGATAAAACCGGGACCCTTACGCAGGATAAGGTGGTTCTTGAATACCCTTTAGACATTCACGGTAATGAGGATGACCGTGTCATGCGCCACGCTTTCCTGAACAGCTGGCACCAGACAGGCCTTAAAAATTTAATGGATCAGGCGGTCATTAATCATGTGGATATGGGAACTGCCGCTGTTTTAAAAGAAGAATACCGGAAAGTGGACGAAATTCCCTTTGATTTCAACCGCCGCCGTATGAGCGTTGTTGTAGCAGATGGCACCGGCAAGACCCAGATGATCACAAAAGGTGCCATTGAAGAAATGCTGAGTGTATGCAGTTTTGCGGAGTATAATGGAAAGGTTGAGCCCATCACCGAGGAGGTCCGGAATGAAATCCTCGAACAGGTACGGCGTTATAATGACGCTGGTATGCGGGTTTTGGGTGTGGCGCAAAAGACAAACCCGGCACCGGTGGGGCTGTTCTCGGTTGCGGATGAATCCGACATGGTGCTGATCGGCTACCTGGCCTTTCTCGATCCGCCAAAAGAAAGCACCGAAGCGGCCCTGAAGGTTCTTAAAGAATATGGTGTGGGTGTTAAAGTGCTGACAGGTGACAATGAAGTAGTGACAAAAGCAATCTGCCGCCAGGTCGGTATGCCGGCCCGGGAGATACTGTTAGGCTCAGACATTGAAAAAATGGAGGATGATGTCCTGGAAAAAGCTGTGGAGAGGACTGACATCTTTGCCAAGCTCTCTCCACTGCAAAAGGTGCGGATTGTGGAGGCATTAAAGAGTAATGGGCATACCACTGGGTTTCTGGGAGATGGGATCAATGACGCCGGTGCCATGAAAGCCGCAGATGTAGGGATTTCGGTCGATACCGCTGTGGATATCGCAAGAGAATCCGCGGACATTATTCTGCTGGAAAAAGACCTGATGGTACTGGAAGAAGGTGTGGTAGAGGGTCGCAAAACCTATGCCAACATCATTAAATATATTAAAATGACCGCGAGCTCAAATTTTGGCAATATGTTTTCTGTTTTGGCGGCCAGCATTTTTCTGCCCATGCTACCCATGCTGCCCATGCAGCTTTTAGTGCTCAACCTGATTTATGACATCTCCTGCACGGCTATCCCGTGGGATAATGTCGATCCGGAATATTTGAAAATGCCAAGAAAATGGGACGCTTCCTCCATTGTCAAATTTATGCTGTGGATGGGGCCTGCCAGCTCTGTGTTTGATATTACCACCTATTTGTTTCTGTTCTTCTACATTTGCCCTATGGTTTTCGGCGGCGCCTTCCATACCCTTGGCCAAACGGCTCAGATCGGTTTTATTGCGCTGTTCCATGCCGGGTGGTTTGTAGAGTCTCTCTGGACTCAAACACTGGTCATTCATATGATCCGTTCGCCAAAGCTGCCCTTTATCGGAAGTCATGCTTCCTGGCAGCTGACAGGATTAACCACCCTGGGGATTGCCGTTGGTACAATTCTTCCCTTTACCTTTATTGGCGCGGCTCTGGATATGGTGCCGCTTCCAGGAATGTATTTTCCGTTCCTCATTGTCACAGTGCTGTTGTATATGGCCCTGGTTACAATGCTGAAAAAAATATTTATCTGCCGCTATGGCGAACTGCTTTGAGTATACTGGAAACCTGTGCAGGCGAAACGTCCTGCACAGGTTCTTTTTATATCGGGGTCACAGATGTTGTCTCCGGACGCGTTAAATGATAAAATGTCTGGAAACAGGCTGAAAATAAAGAATGCAACCGTTGGTTGACAAAATGTAAAGAAGGGTTGGTAGCCTGATAAACCATATCTTTGCTAAAATAGGAGACGGAGGTGGGAAGAATGACATTTCGAGAAAGGCTGCTTCAGCTTAGAAAGCAAAAGGGATTTTTACAGGAAACCCTCGCAGAGCGTATGGGTGTTTCCAGACAAGCCGTTTCTAAATGGGAATCGGGATTATCCAATCCGGATATCAATAATCTTGTTCTTTTAAGTGAAATTTTTGAGGTTTCATTAGATGAGCTCATAAAAGGCGAGGTAATGCACGCGTCTGAAAAAGAGGAGACGATAAAAATTGTGGAAGTTCCCTGCAACCGGCATTATGAATATAAAAGCCGGTATCATATTGGCGGTATTCCCCTGATTCACATAAATGTCGGGTGGCGCAGCGGACGTTTCAAGACGCATTTCAAGGCAAAGGGCATTATCGCAGTTGGAAACATTGCGACAGGACTTATCTCCATTGGTTTGATTTCATTGGGGCTTTTTTCTTTTGGGGCGTTGAGTTTTGGTCTGCTGGCGCTCGGAGGGTTAGCTTTGGGGCTGGTGCTCGCCTGTGGCGGTATGGCCGCAGGGGGCATCGCAATCGGCGGCGTTGCTCTGGGAGTCTTTGCGCTCGGCGGACTGGCGGTAGGGATGTTTGCCAGCGGCGGCTGTGCCATCGCTTCCCATATAGCAGTGGGCGGTTATGCAAGAGGGCATATTGCCTGTGGCGACATCGCCAGAGGCGTGCGGATTGTTGAGCGGCAGATCAGCGGCAGCGGCACAGTCATTGACGGTGAGAGGATGATATTGGCCATCAAGCAGGAATTTACAGGAATGTGGGCGCCGTTCCGGGAGTTTCTGATAATGCTTTATGGCGGGTGGTAAGGAGTTGAAAAATGAAAATATACATTGTTGATTCATTTACAGAAAAGCGTTTTTTTGGTAATCAGGCAGGAGTTGTTCTTCTCGAAAACGGAGAGGATTTCCCGAATCCGGATTTTATGCGTCGGCTGGCCGCAGAGCTGCGCTATTCTGAAACAGCCTTTGTAAAGCAACTGGAAAGAGAAGCCTTTAATCTGAGGTATTTTACACCAGTGCAGGAGGTTGAGCTCTGCGGACACGCGACGATTGCGGCCTTTACTGTTTTGCGTGAGGAAGGCGTCATAAAAGCTGGAAGCTACAGGGCCGAGACAATGGCCGGTTCCCTTGAGATCGAAGTGTCCGGTAAAGATATCTGGATGGAAATGGCTGCGCCAGGAACCATTAAAACCTTTGAGCGGGAAGAAAGCGCCGCCCTTTATGCTTCTCTGGCGCTTGATAAATCTGACGCACCCGAAGCGATGGCGCCCCAGATAATAAATACGGGTCTCAGTGATATTATGCTGCCGGTAAAAAACCAAATGGCTTTGGAAAAAGCGGTATTAAACGCTCAGGAGGTTTCTCGATTATCTGCTGTCTATGATGTGACAGGGATTCATCTTTTTTGTTTGGATAAAGATCAGGAGATTACTGCACGCTGCCGTAATTTTGCTCCACTCTGCGGGATTGATGAGGAATCCGCCACAGGTACCTCCAACGGTGCGCTGACCTGGTACCTCAGGCAGAACGGCATTATAAAGCCCGGTGAGATCAATCGTTTTATTCAGGGAGAGGCTATGGGAAAGCCCTCAGTGATTAAAACAATTTTTGATGATAAAGAGGAAAAACCACGCATCCGGGTTGGCGGCGCAGCGGTCGTTGTGCTTAAGGGAGCGCTTGTTTAGATTAACACAGAGTAAAAGAGATGATGTGCCGTTTTGCCACACCATCTCTTTTTTTAATTTTCCCCTGCTGGAATCAGTTCAATGCTTTGAAAAATTTTGCGCGAAGCCAGCGTGATGACAATGGCAATAAGACCAGTGCCAAAAATGACTGTCCAGGGAGCATTGCCGAATATTTTAAACAGAAAACCATACAGGGCCTGTCCAATGGGCTGTGAACAGACTGAAATTGCCATGATAAAAGACATCACCTTTCCGATTAGGCTTTCCGGTGTAATGATCTGCACATAAGACATCATCATAACAGTAAAAACAGAGGCCAAAGCCATGAGCGACATTCCAAAGAAGGTGATGACTGCGTAGCTGATCATTGACGGTAATCCAAGCAGAAGCACGAGGCCCATTGGAAGAACACAGAGAGCAGAACCAGCCAGAATGAGGTGTGCTTTATCCTGAGTGAGCTTGTTTGAGAGGAGACTGACAAGAATACCGCCGAGTAGCGCTCCGGCCATCATGATCCCTTCTGAGATGCCGTAAAGCTGGCTGGAAAGGCCAAGGTTGATGGTGATGACTGTAGGCATCCCGATAATGAACATGGAGGTGATAAAAAGGTTAAAGGCACAGACGACAAGCAGGGCTTTAAAAATAACGGGCTGTCGATGCAGAATAAAGTCAAGACTGTCCCGCATATCGCCTTTGACAATAGAAAAAACAGAGCTTTCGGCCGGCCGTTTTTTATAGGGCATATGAATAAAAATTTCCATGACTGCGGAAAGGAAGAAGCTGATCCCGCCGATAAAGATAATAGGAGTAAGGCCAAAAAAACCATAGAGCATACCGCCGAAAACAGGTCCCAGAAGTGAGGAGAGGGACTGTACCTGATTGACGACAGCGTTGGATTTCATAAGGTTTTCAGGTGAGGAAAGCATGGGAATGCTGGACTGAACCGAGGGGCTGTAAAAGGACTGAATAATGGACAGTAACACCATCATAATACCAATTAGAACCACCGCCTGATCAGGGACAAAAACAAGTCCGAAGACAATGACAATTCCCGAGGTGATAAAATCCAAAACGACCATAATATTCCGGCGGTTCACACGGTCTGCAATAATACCGCCGATAGGGGACAGCAGGGCCATCGGGATCATTGATATGGCCATGATCGAGCCAAAAACAGCCGAAGAACCCGTAAGGTTAAGCAGGTAAAGCGGCAGGGCAAAACGTAAAATCGCGTTCCCGAACAGTGAAATAATCTGCCCGATAACGACCAGGGTAAAATCCCGGTTAAAAAGTTTTGAGTTGCTATTCAAAGTAAGAACCTCCAAAAGAATTTTAATACCGACCGATGGTATGTAAAAAACTAAAAAATGATGCTCCTTAAGGAGCAGTATCAATACCGCATACCCAATGCATTAACCGGGCACTGGGTATGCGGTGATGTTTGAATTTACTTTTCTGAGTAAACGGCATCGGCAAATACATCGATGGCCTTTTTAACAGCTTCATTGATAAGATTCAATCCCTGAGAAGAAAGAAGGGTATCAAGAAACTTGATTTTCTCATAAAACTCATCCCGCGTTTTAGTAAACAGCGCAGGCGTAATCCAGAGATTCGACAGCAGAATCAGGGTTTCTGCCAGCTCTTTCGGATATTGGGTATGAATCGAGCCGTCCGCGACCCCCTGTTCAATTAAGACTTGAATGGCTGGAGCGGTGTCCTCCATTGAGGTTTTAACCTGCATGACAAGCATCCGCGCGTTTTTTAACAGGTCTGGGACCATATGATAGACAGCGTGATTAAAGGGACTTTCCAGCGATATAATCATACACTGCTGCAGGCGTTCCAACCCAGTTTTATTTGTCGGGTTCTGAGTCATTACATCCGAAAGACCCTGTTCCTTGTAAAATCTGTCAGTCACAGCGTCGAGAATTTCTTCTTTACTTTTAAAATGGTGGTAAATTGCGCCCTTGCTCAGGTCGCCGAGCGCATTGACGATATCTTGAATCGTGGTGGCTTCATAGCCCTTTTCCATAAATAATTCCCAGGAGGTATCCAGAATACGGTTAATTGTTACCTCAGGGTGTTTGTTTCTAGCCATAGCTACTTCCTTTTTAGATACATTCGGTTGGTATGTAAAAATAATACCATCACATTTTTTTATTGTCAAGCCAATCGTTATAATTTAAGCATTCTTCATGAGGGCGTCAATATTTCCGGATGTAATGTCGGTCAGGTGTCTCTGTACCTTCTCGGCAGGCCAGTCCCACCAGCTTATTTTAAGCAGTTTATCAATTGTCTTTTCATCAAAGCGTTTTTTTAACGGCTTAGCTGCAACACCGCCAACAATGGTGAAGGGTTCTACATTCTTTGCGACCACGGCTCTGGAACCTACAATGGCGCCATGTCCGATATGGACACCGGGAAGAATGATGGCCTCATAGCCGATCCATACGTCACTTCCAACAACGGTGTCGCCTTTGTTTTCCCAGCTATCCTGCATTTGAAGCGGCGTGTCCCAATTATCGGAAAAGAGAGGGAAAACAAAGGTGGATAACGAGTCCAGCGCGTGGTTGGCGCCGTTCATAATAAATTTGGTCCCACAGGCGATGGACCCGTATTTTCCGATAATTAAGCGGTCGTGATTGATGGGATAGTGGTAGAGAACATTATTCTTTTCAAAATTGCGGGGATCATTGACAAAGTCGTTATAAACGGTAAAGTCCCCGACTTCAATTGCGGGGTCTGTTATAGCGCTTTTGAGATAAATACTGTTTGTATCGCCCTTTCGGGGATACATTTTATTTGCGTTTGGCATTCTGTTTCCTCCTTAAGTCTTTTAATGATTATACCACAGCGTATAAAGTTTAACCGAAGTGTAAAACGTAAAAAGGCTTTTCTTTTTCCGGAAAAGGTGGTAATATTAAAGACCCTATTTATAAGATTGGAGGACGGTGTATGATTGAGAAAATACTCTTTACGGATCGGCTGGTGCTCAGACGTTCAGAGACAGTGCTCTCTGGATTGGTAACCGATTACTTTATACGAAACGCCGATTTTCTGAAAGCCTGGGATGCAGCGCACGACTCAGAGTTTTATACAGAAGACTACCAGAAAAAAGCCTTGGAACAGGATGAAAAAAATTTTTTGCAGGGACAAGGTTTAAGATATTGGCTGATGCCTGAAGATGAAAGCGAGGTTATTGGTAATATTTCTTTTAACAATATCGTTATGGGACCATTTTGCTCATGCTTTCTCGGTTACCGGCTGGATGAAAAAAGGCAGGGCAGGGGGCTTATGACAGAAGCGCTGAGGAAAGGGATTGAAACAGCCTTTGGACCGTTGGGGCTTCACCGACTTGAGGCAAATATTATTCCCAGAAACAGGGCGTCTCTGCGGGTAGTTGAAAAGCTTAATTTTAGGAATGAGGGCTTATCTTCTAAATACTTAAAGATTAACGGTGTGTGGGAGGACCATATCCACATGGTTTTATTAAACGAGGAGATGGAATGAACATGATTTTAGAAACAGAACGATTATCACTCAGAGAAATGAATGATGATGACTTTGCAGATCTCTGCGAGATGCTTCAGGACCCTGTTGTTATGACGGCTTATGAACATGCTTTTGAGGATGAGGAAGCAAGACAGTGGCTGGAAAATCAAAAAAGACGCTACTGTGAAGATGGTTTTGGCCTGTGGGCCGTGCTGATCAAAGAAACCGGAGAAATGATCGGACAGTGTGGCTTGACCCGGCAGTGTGTGGGCGAAAACTGTGTTTTAGAAATTGGCTATCTGTTTAAAAAGGCTTTCTGGCATGAAGGCTATGCAACCGAAGCAGCCACTGCCTGTAAACGGTATGCCTTTGAGGTTTTAGATGCAGAGGAAGTCTTTTCCATTATCCGAGATACGAACATCGCCTCACAGGCTGTCGCAAAACGTAATGGAATGACGTTGAAGGGCGAAATACTCAAGTACTATTATGAAATGGAGATACCTCATTTGCTTTATTCAGCAGTGAGAAAGTAAAAAACTCCCCTTTTGGGGAGAGGTCAGCATTCAAGTTTCTTTATCAAGGGCAATCCGATGCTTTTCATAGGTTTTTATCATGTCCAGCACATAGATTTGTTCCTCGGGGCGGAGATCAACCAGAATTTCGTGAATCTGTGTTAAAATCTCATTGGCATTCCACTCGGGGAGCGGATAGTCCATCGGGCCCTCATCCCGGAGCAGCCACTCTTTGCTGATTTCCAGTGTTTTACAGATTGTATCGACATAAGAGACTCGCGGATGCTCTGTTTTGTCGCGTTCGATATCTGTAATAACCGTACGTGAGGTGCCTATTGCTTCAGCCAGTTTATCCTGAGAAAATCCTTTTGCTTTGCGCGCTTCTTTCAACCGTTCTCCGATACTCAATAGTCAACCCCCTTTTATCGTATTTGTTTTTTAATTTACCATACTTGAGACGCGCTGTCAATCAGTGAATTAGGAGATATAAACTCACTGTTAACAGTGTTTTAAATACTTAGTTGACATTCAGAGTGAATTAATATAAAATGAATTTAATGAACGAAAAAGAATATAAAATACATATACTTAGACCTGATGAATGGAGGAGATTCCAGTGAGTAAAGAAAATGCAGTTGTTGAGGAAATTCTCGAGCATTTAAGTCAGGCCACACCTGAATTTCAAAAGGAAATTCTTTCGGTGGTAACAGAACTAAAGGCGACCTCGGATCCCGATGATACAGCTTCTAAGGAAAGAAAGGAGCACAGGAATGAAGGAACTTGACCACAAAGCCATTGGTTTGAGAATCCGAAAGCAGCGAATACTTCTAAAAATGAGCCGTGAAGAGCTGGCGCAGAAAATAGGAGTTTCCACTACATTTTTGACAGATATAGAGTTGGGAACAAAAGGATTTTCACTGAAGAGTCTGAACCGTTTTTCTCAGGTGCTCAAAATGTCGGCAGATGCTATTTTATATGGACCGGAAAATTCCGGTAAAATGACGAATTTGCAGGATGCAATGGCTCGATGTCCTGAGGAGATAGTCCAATGCGCAGAGGAGATAATTCTGCTTTTTCTTTTGAGCCACCAACGCGAACAATAAATTGATCAACATGGTAATAAAAACAAACAGGGGTCCTTCGGCAAAGGCCTCTGTTTGTTTTTATTTTAGGTCAATATTCTATTTTCGGAGGTGCAATGCCGGCCAGGTCCGATTCATCTAAATAAATTGAGACTTCACCACATTTTGAGCAGACCGCAGCTTTTGGCTTTCCGATCATTTCGCCAAATGTACCCTCTTTTGTAACTTTTAAGCCATTTCCTGAGCTGTCAATTTTAATGTCAAAGCTTTCGCTCATTTCATATTGACAATGTGGACAAATTCGCATTTGTTACACCTCCAATTATATTTCATGGGCTTATTATAACACATTGTATGAAATTGGTGAAGCTATTTAAGTATGTTTGTAGAAGGCTGCGTTCTGATTCAAGAAAAGAAAAATCCTTTATACCCAGCCTGTCATTTCAGGAAAAAAGTTCATAATACACATAATACACAGAGCACGCGGATAAAGATTTCAAAAAACAATTAGTATGATGGACGTATTAAAGCCATTTTTAT
>CAUEUD010000076.1 GCA_959020865.1 Eubacterium limosum
CCACGATCATGGCGCGCAGGGGCTCATGGCTTTTGCCAAAAATATAGGCGGTATGGCAGAAGCAGGTTTCAAGGTTCAGGATATCGTGGCTCACAGGCGCACCGCCTTGGGGTCCATGCCATGCTCCTCAAAGAGCATTTTGGCGAACAGAAGCTGGCCAAAGAGCGTGATCCTGATCCTGTCCTCATCAAGCATGATGATTTCGTCCAGCGCTTTTTGGGTCGGTACCTGGGTAAGCTTCCGGTTTTTCTGGTAACGGATATAGCCCTTTTTCCGCAGCCAGGCATAAAACGCGTGCAGGCCGATGTCCAGCCCCTGAGCCTGAAGCTTTTTGACGAGATGCTCCACGCTGCATTCCAGCTCCTCCTCCATCAGCCGGTTCTCTGGCGGGGGCGTCGGCTCCGTCTCCCTCAGATAGATCCGGGCCTTCTCCTCATAGTCCTGCTGCAGAGCGTCCAGCTGTTTTTCCAGAAAGCACAGCTCAATACGCTTGTCAATGGCGGGCAGGGTCTCAAAACTGCCTAAAATGCGGTCCTCCTGTTTCAGGGCGCACGAACCACACCATGGCTTGAATGCTTTTTTGTCCGTTTCGGTTTTTGGGGTTGTCTGTTTACGATTCATTGTAAACCTCCTGTAAATTTGGAATGATTTTGTCTTACAGGTAACAGGATACAATAATATTTCAACTTTTACAAAACGAAAAAGTTCCGATTGATAGTTATTATTTTAACAATATTACTTTTTTCTATTCCTTGAGCATTTTTCCTTCAAACCACAGACGAAGGCGCCTGCGCCAGCGGTAGACGGTGTTGTTTTCGCCGTAAAAGTCCAGGGTGTCCCATGGCCGGTTCTGTTTTCGCCGCAGCCTGCCCGTATGCATTAGCTCATCGTTTTCAAACAAATGCGCGAGCACACTCACTACCACCGTTAAGGCGCAGCGCACCCAGCTCAGGACGCTGGGAGGAAATACCCGCTGGTTTTTTTCGCAGGCCTCACACTGGCGGCTGCACAGCCACAGAAGGATCAGCTTTCCGCCCTCTACCTCCACAGGTCTGGGACGCCCGTTAACAATATGGAGCCGGCCTCTGCGGCGGATGGCTCTGAGCTTTTTGGGCCTGAGCGCGCCGCCGCAGTGCTTACAGGTTGTAACTGCCGCCTGTCCCTGAAAAATATATTCGCCGATGAGCTCCCGCCCCTCCTTGTCCTCATAGCCGGTGTTTACAGGCTCATAATCCTCGGGGTGGGTCTGAATGTTCTTGAGCAGTGAAAGGTGTTCGATCCAGTCTCTTGGTATTTTCATTTTCGCGCCTCTTTCTTAAACAAAAAACCCTGAAGGCCGCATACGCGTGTACGTATACGGCCTTCAGGGTTTTGATGGGTGACAGCCATTGTCCCATTTTCCATTTTTAATATTATAATGTCTGCTTAATTTTAGTGCTTGTTCTCATTATAGACGATATCTTACTAAAGTACAAGGAGAAATATGAAACTGCTCGACGGGCATAAAAAAACGCCCCCGGTTTAGGAAACCGGAGGCGCTTGAAAGGAAAAGTATTGGGGGGAGATTAGGTATTTCGCTTAATCTAAGTAAGAGGTATGTGTGTTCAGAAGTATTTATACCCCTGGTATGATTCTTTAATCATCCCACCTTCTTTTTTCCTCTACCAGTCCTTTTTGTACCTGAAATAGATGTTATTGTTAAGAATTGTGTAAGGATAGGGCTCTTTTCCCTGCGCCCTGATCTTTTCTTCCATATTCTACTTATGATTTAACTGCTTTAAGTCAATGATCCGGTCGCAGACCTGTCCGGCCAGGGCTTTATTATGTGTAACCACCAGGAGCCCCAGGTTCCGTCTTTCTACCTCAGATAAAACCAAATCCCAAATCTGCGCCTGGGTGATGACATCGAGCATGGTACTCATTTCATCGGCCAGCAGGAAGCTTGTCCCCTCAAAAAGTGACCGTGCGACACAAAAACGCTGGAGTTCTCCGCCCGAGAGTTCTCTCGGAAAGCGGCCGAGCCATTCTCTTTCGATCCCGATTCTTTCGATGATGGTATCGTCTTTCATACCCGACTCTTCTAAAGTTTTCCTCAGACGCCATCTGGGATTGATGGCCTTTTCAGGATGCTGGTAGATAAGCTGAACCGGACACAGGCCTTTTTTAGGCAGGGGTTCTCCATCCAGCAAAACCTGTCCTTCTGTTGGCTTTTCATAGCCTGACAGTATTTTGGCAAGTGTGCTCTTTCCATAACCGCTCGGGCCTACCAGACCAACACGCTCTCCTCTTTCAAGGCTCAGGCTTACATTTTTTAATATCCACGGCTGCTTATCGTCATAACGAAAGCTGATGTCCACTGCTTCAAGTTGCATGCACGCACCTCACTAATCCTTCCCGGAGCTCTCTCATGGGGATTCCCTGCGCTCCGCATTCCTCTGTATAAAACGGACACCGCGGCCCAAACAGGCACCCTTTGGGAAGATCACGCGCATAGGGCTGAAAGCCTGGAATCGGCTTAAAACCGTTTTGCGGCAGCGCATTCCAAAGCGCCTTGGAGTACGGATGCCTGAGCGCCGCAGGACCTTTTCTGAAATCGGCTGAGGCTGCGACCTCCAGTGTGGTGCCTGCATAAAACACTGCGATACGGTCTGCAATATTAAAGGCCAAGTCGATGTCATGCGTGATGAGAACAACGCCCTTTCCCTGGTTGGCAAATTCCCGAAAACACTGCAGGGCTTCGACGGCCATCTCCACATCAAGCCCTGGCGTCGGCTCATCTGCGATAATTAAGTCGGCGTCGCTGACAAGAGCGGTTGAGACCAGCACGCGCCTTGCCATGCCGCCGGAAAGCTCGAAGGGATACAGGCGCTCTACCCGTTCGTCCAACTGGAAACGCTCAAAGGCTTCACGCTGGGCTTTTTTAGCCTTTTCGGAGCGGTCTCCTTTTCTGACCTGGGCGCCGACGCGCATGAGTGGGTCCAGAAAATTAACGGACTGCGGCACCAGCGCGATCTCGCTGCCTCTCAGTTTTTTCTGCTGTGTTTCTGTCAGCAGCTCGCCTTTATAGAACATTTTTCCGCTACAGGCTGCATTCGGCGGCAGCAGCCCCATAACGGCGTGGGCCAGCAGGCTTTTTCCTGAACCGCTTGACCCTGCGATCGCAACGATTTCCCCAGGACGGACATTCAGGCTTAAATTGGAGATAACCTGAAGGTCATACTGCTCCAGCATGGAGTCGTACAGCCGGAAGGAGACGGACAGATCCCGGACATCTAACAGTAGATTATCTTTTTTCATTGTCTCACTCCTATTCCTGCGCACTGTATGGGTCGATTATCTTGCGCACACATTCGCCCAGCTTGTCAAACAGCAGAACGATGATGACCAGCATAAGCCCTGGAAAAAAGGCCAGCCACCACATACCGGTTGATATATATTTCATGGATTCGGCCAAAATAATACCGATAGCTGGCTGCTCTGGCGGCAATCCAAAGCCCAGAAAGGTTAAACCGGATTCATGCATGATCGCATGGGGAAACATGAGGATCAGTCCGACGATAAACTGGGGCACCATGTGGGGTAAAATATGGTGTATGGTGATCCACGCGCTTGACCGGCCCAGCTTTTTAGAAACAGCAATATACTGCTGTGACCGTATCTGCAAAACCTCGCCGCGTATCAGTCTGGCAAGTCCTGTCCAGTGTGTGGCGGCAATACCGATTAATACGCCGGTCAGGCCGCGCCCACAGGCAAAGGATATGAGTATCAGCAGCACCATATGCGGAACGCCCATGACCAGGTCGATGACCCAATTGATAAAATGATCCAGGGCTGATGACCCTGAAGCCGCGATAATGCCGACAATGACCGCAATGACGGCGCTGACGGTCGAGGCGATGGTTCCTACTGCGATGCTCAGCGAAAGGCCTTTTATGGTGCGGGTCAGCATGTCTCTTCCCAGCATATCCGTTCCGAATGGATGCGCCAATGACGGCGCCAGTCCTTTCTGGCTGAAATTGGCTTCCAGCATGGCATCGTTCATAAAAAATCCCATTAGGTAGATGCCCACGATAAAGGTGAGTATGCATACCAGTATCACAATGGTCTGAACCCTGCGGTTAAAGCGCTTGGGCTTCGGAGCCGCTAATGTCACTGCGTTGCTTGTTGAATTGTCCATGTCAGCCCTCCCTGATCTGGGGATCAATAACCCCGTAAATAATGTTTGCCAGCATGTTGCCTGTAAAAACAAACAGTGCGCTGAATAGGGTAACACCCATTAAAAGCGGCACATCGGACTGCATGGCCGCCGCTGATGCCGTTGCGCCCAGTCCGGGATACGAAAATACATTTTCTGCCAGCACGGACCCGCCGAAGAGCTCGCTGAAGGAGCCGAAAAGCATGGTGACACCCGGCATCATAATATTGCGCAGCCCATGCCTTTTGAGGGTGACCCAGGAGGATTCGCCACGCGCTCTGGAAAATAAAACGTAGTCGCTTTCTAAAACGTCTACCAGTTTTTCTCTGGTATGCAGCGCGATGTTCGCAAAGGAGAGAAGCCCCAGGGTCAGCGCGGGTAAAATCAGATGGTGTATCCGCTCCCAGATGGTCACATCCGCTGCCGGAACGCCTGCCGGAACGGCCATTCCCAGCGGAAACCAGCCCAGCCAGACCGAGAACACCATAATAAATACAATCCCTATCCAAAAGGTGGGGATGGCGCACAGGGTCAGACAGATTCTCTTGAGAATTCGGTCGGGCCAGCGGCCTTTATAGGCGCCCATCAGGCTCCCCAGCACAAAGCCAAAAATACCGGAAAACGCCCAGGCTGTCATCATCAGAGCCAGTGACGCCATAAACTTTTCCCCGATAATGTCGATCACTGGCCTTCTGTAAATGATTGATGTGCCAAAATCACCGTGCAGCATCGCGTTTGCCCAACTGAAATAACGTTCAACTGGGGGCTCGTTGAGCCCCCAGTATTCTGCAATATTGGCACGTTGTTCTTCGGTGACGCCGGGTACGGCCTCCACGTATTTTTGCACGGGATCAATGGGTGACAGGTTCACCAGGATGAACGCGACAACACTCACCGCGATCATCAGGGTGACCACACGCAGGAGATAGGTCCCGATAAATTTCCAATACTTTTTATGCAGCATGTTTTACTCCTGTCAGTTCCATTTCCAGTCTTTCAGGTTTGCAACCAGCGGCCATGCTGCGCCGTGGGCGTGGAGCTTCTGTTCCCCTATGTCCAAACCATCTTTTGCATAGTAGAGATGATCCATATTGACTAAGAAGGTCCAGGGCGCTTCACCCTTCATCGAGGTTCCTGTAGTACCGTCCCACTGGGCTTTTTTCCAGAATTCCAGTGACGCGTCAACGCTTGTGGCATTTAAGGCCTGGTCCAGATAACTGTCTACTGTTGCGCTTTTAAAATTTTCGGGATTGTAGAAGTCTTCTTTTCCGGCATTGCTGGAATGATAGAGCATGTAGCTGGTAATGGGGTTGGATGAGCCCCAGCCCATAATCATGGGTTCTGAAAACATGCGGGTAATGGTCTCGTCACTGCTGACTCCCTCTACATTGATGGCGATGCCGAGGTTTTCTTTTGCCTGATTGGCGACTGAGAGGGCCACTGCCTGCCGCATGGAGTCTCCTGCGAAGTACATACAGTTAAACTCGGCCTTCAGACCGTTCTTTTCACGGATGCCGTCATTATCTGTGTCTTTCCAGCCTGCGTCGTCCAGAAATTTTTTGGCCTGTTCAACATCGGTCTGGATCACTGTTTCTTCGTTCCACCAGGGCATTCCGTCACATTCGGTATAAGCGGGTGACGCAAAACCGTTAAGCGCTTCGTCTGCAATTTTTTCACGATCGATGCCATAGCTGAGTGCCTTTCTGATGGCAATATCGCTGGTCACATTGTTTCCGATTTTATAACCTTTTTCTGTCACTTTTCCCTCATCTGGAACGACGGGCAGTGTGATTCCGCGATTATCAACAGATTTAACGCTGATCAGGTTCATACCTGGGATCTCGTTGACGGCAATGGTCGCTGATGTCAGGGCGATGTCTACTTCTCCGGACTGCGCTGCCACAAAACGGGCGTCCTCATCGGTATTGATCAGGAACACTGCTTTTTTGATTTCCGGTTTTTTTCCATAATAATTTTCATTGGCTTCTAAAATAAATTGCTGTCCCTTATCCCACTGTACCATTTTGTAGGCTCCGGAACCGATGGGCTTTTCACCGAAATCTGCACTGTAGGCGTGCTCGGGAACGATGCCGATCTCGGCTGAGGTCATGGCAAAGGTGGAGGTTGGCTTGTTCAGCTTAAATTCAACGGTGGTGTCGTCAAGGGCTGTGGCCTTGTCCAGCATGGTCAGGTCGACAAAGGACGCGCTGTCCTTGGTTGTGTTATAGGTGAAGGCCACGTCTTTCGCGGTCAGCTTTTCACCGTCTGTAAAATAGGCGTCATCACGGATTTTATAGGTCCAGGTCAGAGCGTCATCGCTGATCTTGTACTCTGTCGCCAGGTCGTTAACCAGCTCATTTTTTCCATTGACTTCCAGCAGGGTGCTGAAAATAATCGGCCCTGTTGAGCCGTAGCCGGTGCAGGGGTCCCATGAGGTCGGTTCGCTGGAAAAACCAATGGTGACCTGCGTTTTATCGGTCTCTGCGGCCTGGTCTTTCCCTCCGCTGCTTCCACACCCCGTAAACATCATGGTTACGGAGGCTAGTACCAATAGGGCTGCCAAAATCTTTTTTTTCATCTCTCATTTCTCTCCTGTTTTTAAACAAAAAAAGCCACGAAAATTTTTCAGAACACAGTTGCTGTGTTTTTAAAAAACCTTCATGGCTTTATTGTTTGATATTTTCTGCCGCAGACTGTTGGTCTACATGCATTTACTTGTATAGACAGTATAATCGGTTTCATGCATTTTGTCAATGCTCTTTTTTTGTTTTAGTGTTTCCCACTTTTGCATTTTAATCCTTTTTCATAGCAGGCAGATCAATAAAAAACGGCCTTAAGCGCTTCTGCTCAATGCCGTTTGTCAACGAATTTTTCTACTCCACCGGGTCGTGGCTGAGTAAAAACAGTGTCAGAATTTCTTCCGCGTATTTTCCTTTTTGGGCCGGACAGCGCTCTAAAAGCTCCAGTATGGCTGAATATTTGGTCCCCATGTATTCTCTGGGGCCAAAAAGTATGGCGTCGGCGGACATTTTTAATACGTCGCAGAAGCGGTTCAGGCTCTTTAGGGAAAAGCCTTTTGTCCCGAGCTCGATATCGGCAAGAAAGGTGGGGGTGATGCTGACCTTTCTTGCCAGCTCGTCGCGGGACATGTTTAGAAATGTTCGCTGTTTCCGGATTCTGAGGCCAATGGCCTTGTAGTCGAGTGGCTGCATGTGTTTTCCCTCTCTATCTATTGTTTTCTGGAATCCGCTGTGACAGAAGGCCGCGCGCGTCCGGCCTTCTTCTGGGTCACAGCTTCCAGAAAAACAAAAAACTGTGCATGGCTTTATCCATACACAGTTTATCTCTTAAAGTCAATGGCCGATACTCGCTGTGGGCCTTGTAATTTGGGTACAAATGGCCTATAATAAGTATGCGGTACTTTCCTTTGGGGAGTTGTGTATGGTGCTCGTTCACCACTACGCAAGCCGGCCCGTGTTGGTAGCACGGCGCCGGATGCCGCTTTTTGTTTTTCTTAAAACCTATTATATCGCTTAATGGTGTTTTTTGCAATGTTATATTGGTATATTATTTCAACCTGGTTCTTTTGAGGGCTGGTGCTTAAAGGAAAAAACTGCATTAAACCGGAAGGTCTAATGCAGTTTTTTTCGGGCTTGGCGTATTATTTTGCGACGGCCTTATACCAAGTCTCGCCGTTGATCACTCCGCGTGATGGGTAGTTTACCCAGCCGGTGATCTTATCGGTGCGGTAAGGGAAGTAGGTTTTCATGATGGCCAGGGCAATACCCGGGGCTTCTTCGGAATTCATTTTCTGGATATCCTTGAAGGCTGCGCTGTATTCGTCGTAGTTTTTGGATTTCATCATTCCTGAATAGGCGTCCAGATAGGCTGGAGCGGCGTAGGTTCCAAAATGCTGGTTGCTGGTCATGGTAATATCGGCGATGTAGCTGGCAATGCCTGTCCAGTTTGCAATGCCGACGGTGGTCATGCCCAGATAGATTTCATAAGCGCTGTTGGTTCTCAGCTGTTTGGTATAGTCGGGGTTTGAAATGGTCTGCTCGTCAACGGATACCCGTATTCCTGCTTCTGCCAGATTGGTCTGGATCATCTCTGCGATACGCTTATAGATTTCGGTTGATCCCTGAAGGGCGATTTTTACGTTCATGGGGCTGCCGTCTGGAAGCTCGCGCATGCCGTCGCCATCTTTATCGACAAAGCCTGCCTGGTCCAGCAGTTCGGCCGCTTTTTTGAGATCCCGTTTGTTTTCCGGAAGGCTGCTGTCATAGCCCAGGCACGCCGGAGATACAGCGCCTTCATTGGCGACCTGTCCGTGTCCGCCGCCAATGGACTGCGCAAGAAGCTCGTAATCCAGGGCACAGCGCACGGCTTTTCTGAAACTAAGGTCGTTTGTCGGGTATTGGTTGAACCCGAAAACAATCTGATAGGTGGCGGAATTCAGGCTTTCTCCCGGGTCGATATTGGGGTCGCTTTCGATGGTTGGCAGCAGTGTGGTATCTAATGAGGATGAGTAGCCGTACATGACGTCGATCTCTCCGGACTGCATTGCCATGATCAGGGAGGACTGGTTGTCAAAGCTCTTCAGCTCGACTTTATCTACGGTGATCTCTCCCAGCGGATAGTCGCTCACTGCTTCATAGTAGGATGTCTGGGCGTCCTCGTCGGCTGAAACGAATTTATAGGGTCCGCAGCCGACTGCGGCGTTGGGTTCTGTATACTTTTTAGACTCTGTGACGTTTTCCCAGATGTGTTTTGGTAAAATGTAGTAGGACAGGGTTGCTTCGTTCATGAATGCAAAGGCTTCGTCCTCGTCAAAATTCAGGCGGATGCTGGTATCGTCGATCTGGTCGACGGAGGTGATCTTTAGGAACCAGGTCATGTTCTGCTGCTTGTAGTAGTCGAAGGTGAACAGCACATCTTCGATGGTCACTGGCTCGCCGTCATGCCATTTTAGGCTTCCCAAGGGGTCGAAATGGAGGGTAACCTGCCTGTTATCATCGCTGATCTCCCATTTTTTGAAAAAACACCCGTCTCCGGTCAGCTTTCCTTCCTCATCAAAACGCCATAAATTCAGTTGTGAGAAGGAATGGTAGTTGAGGCGGCCATAGGCGCTTTCGCTGTTCATGGCGCTGTAGCCATCGTTTTTGTAGGTTGTCCCGATACGCAGCACCTCTACGTGTCCTGACCCGTTCCCCTGCTGCTCCCCGCTGGCATTTCCACAGCCCGAAAGAGGCAGTACTACCATCACGGCTGCTAAACAGGCCGCAATCACTCTTTTAATTTTCATTTCTTTTTTACTCCTTTGTAAATGGTTATTTTAAACAACAGCCGAATTGAGCTGTTTGTCTTCAACAATGACGCCCTCTTCAATGGTATAAATCTTGTCTGACACATAACGGCAGAGGGCTACGTCATGGGTAATAAAAAGATAGGACAGCTTTCTTTTTTTCTGCAGCGCGAGCAGCATCCGCATGACCTGCGCCTGTGAAATCACATCCAGCATGGACGTGGGCTCATCCAGTATTAAGATGTCGGGCTCTGGCAAAAGCGCTCTTGCAATGGCAAGGCGCTGGAGCTCACCTCCTGAAAGCTGTGCCGGTACCCGCTTCAGCTGCTCTGGATAAATACCAAATTGCCCAGCCATTTCGCGCCGCGCTTCTGTGTTGTACGCTTTGCCGCAGAGCTTATAAACTTCCTCCATGCTTTTATCCAGTGAAATTCTGGGATTAAAGGACACTTCTGGGTGCTGGAAAATCATCTGGATACGCTTCCGTTTTTTTTCCCTGGCGGGCAGGGCCTGAAAGGGCTCATTGTTATAGAGCACTTTCCCCTGCACTGGGCGGAGCAGCCCGGCGGCGATCTGTCCCAATGTTGATTTTCCGCTTCCACTTGTTCCTAAAAGACCCACAATCTGGCTGTCTTCCAATGTGATTGAAACATCTTTTAAGACAAAATCCTCCTGCTGAGGATAGCGGTGTGATACACGGTCAATTTTAAGCCCCATAGAGATGACACCTCACATTATGCTGCTCTACTCTGGTCATCTCCGGCGTTTCCAGGCATTTTCCGCTGGCCTGTGGACACCGGTGCGCAAAGGTACAGGCAAAGCGTTTATTGATGGAGGGCGCATAGCCGCCCGGACAATTCAGGCCGTTTTCTGGCAGCGCTTCCAGCAGCATTTTGCTGTAGGGATGCTTTGGCTCTTTAAAAAATGCTTTGGCGGGCGCCACCTCAACGGTTTTTCCGCCATACATGACACAGACGGTATCTGCAACCCTGCTGGCAAAACGGATATCATGGCTGACGCACAGCAATGTGCGATCCTCCAGCGCCAGCAAAAGCTTTTCCACCTCTGCGATTCTTTTTTCATCCAGACCCTTTGTGGGCTCATCTGCCAAAAGGATTTTCGCGCCTCCTGCTGCGCCCATTGCCATGAGGGCGCGCTGGCGCATGCCGCCGCTCAGGGTATGGGGGTATGCCTTTGCCAGTTTGTCGGCTGGCGTCAGGCCCAGCCTCTCCATCCACGCTTTTGCCTTTTGAAGGGCTTCGCCTTTTTTGAGGCCGCTGTGCTCAACGAGGGGTTCGGATACCTGTTCCCCAACAGTCATCAGCGGATTCATCCCGTTTCCGCTTCCCTGCGGAATATAGCCGATGACCTTTCCTCTTATTTTGCGCAGCTCACGCTCTCTGAGGCCCAGCATCTCGGCGCCGCCGATTTTTATGCTTCCCCGAACTGCAGCGTCACTTGGCAAAATGCCTAATATAGCCGCCAGCGTCACGCTTTTGCCGCTGCCGGATTCGCCCAGAATAATGGTGCGTCCTCCCTCTGGCACGGTAAGGCTCATCTCCTCCACTACTGGCGGCTGTCTGTTAAATTGTATGGTCAAATTTTTGATCTCAATCATTGTATTACCTGATATTCCTCACGTTTTCCAGGGCTCTTGGTTCCCAGCCCATAATAGCCGATCAGCACAAAGGCAAAGATGCAGAGGCTGATGCAGATGATTGGCGGCACGTACCACCAGGTGTAGCCCGCCACGACACCATTTTTATGAAAGGCATAGTATAAAATGGAGCCCCAGCTTTTCTGGTCATAGACGCCGAGCCCCAAAAAGCTCAGGCTCGCCTCGGTTACCATTGAGGTCGCTACTGCCAGGGTTGCCCGCATCAGGACAATGTCACTCATATTGGGTAAAATGTGCCGCAGCATAATGACGCTGGATTTCTGTCCCATCATCTCCTCGACCCGGACAAAGGGGAGCTGGCGGACTTCCAGCACCTTTGCCCGGACAAGGCGGGCTGTGGTCGGCCACGCGGTCACGCAGATCGCGATCACAATGTTCCACATGCTCGGCTCCATAAACGCTACAAATACGATGGCAAAGGGCAGCTGCGGGATGGTCATCCCCACGGCTGTCAGGGACTGCAAGGCCTGATCCAGCCGGCCGCCAAAATAACCGCCTGCCAGACCGATGCCTGTGCCGATAATAATAATACATGCTGCCGCGGTGATTCCTGTCAGCAGGGTGGTCCGGGTGCCGAGAATGAGCTCGCTGAAAATATCCTGCCCGATATCATTCGTTCCAAGCAGATGCTCTGAGGATGGTCTCTGAAAGGGCGCTGTGAGGGCTTCCATCCCATAGGGCATAAGCTGTTCTGCAAAAACAGCGACAAAGACAAAGAAAACCAGAATCGCCGTCCCGATCCAGACACAAAGGTGCACTTCTTTCAAGGTCTGTTTTTTAAGTTTCATGAATGACCGCACCGTCCTTTATTCTCGGATCAAATTTCCACGCGAGAATGTCTGCAATAAATTGAAAAAAGATGACGCAGACCGCAATGAGCAGGAAACACAGCTGAACGGTTGGATAGTCATGCTGGATAACGCCGTCGTAGATGAGGGTTCCCAGGCCTTTCCATGAAAAAACAACTTCGATCAGCATTGAGCCTGAAAGCATATAGCCAAACTGCATACACAGCAGTGTCACATAGGGGACGGCCACGTTGCGCAGCACATGCCTGAACAGCACCTTGTGCCGGGGCAGCCCCTTAGCCTCGGCGGTGATGATGTACTCTTCATCCCGAATCTGCGAGACAAAGCTTTTCATCATCAGAAAATTGGTCGATGTTTTAAACAGGGCTAACACGCTGACTGGAAGCACCATATGGTAGAGGGTATCCGCAAATTTCGCCCACCCTGTCAACCCGCCTGAAGCCATTCCGCCAACGGGAAACCAATGCAGGTTAAAGGCAAAGATCACCAGAACGATGAGGGCCAGACAGTTGGCCGGTATTGTCTCGAACAGCAGAAAAACAAAGGTCAGCGCTGAATCTGCCCGTCCGCCTTTATGGTACCCTGCAAAAATGCCTAAGGCGCCGCCCACAAAGGCGGACAGGATAATAGCGGTCACCGACAGAACCAGGGTCCAGCGCAATCGGAACAACACCACCTGAACCACATTCTGGCCGCTGATATAGGATTTTCCAAATTGGAGGGTGACGGTATTCCACAGGAAGCGGATATACTGCTCAAAGAGAGAGCCGTCCAAAGCGTACTGAGCTCTCACTTTATCCAGAATCTCCGGGTAATTGTAATAGAGTGTAAAATACTCTTCTTCCCCCAGTATGTGCAGCAGCGGATCTCCAGGCATCAGATGGACTAATAAAAAGTTCAGGCTGATTGCGACCAGAATTAACGCAAGGGCGCGGAGCAGATAATAAAGCACTTTTCTCATACGGTCATCTCCAGCGCTGTCTCTTCTTGTTTTAGCGAGCAGACTAAAACGCCCATGACGGTTTTACCCTCGTTGATAAAACATCCCTCCTGTAAAGCGTCTTTTACATAAGCGCGGATCGCCTCACGCCAGTTTTTAACGGTGATCCCTGCTTCCACAGTCTCATAATGGCGGATCAGTCGGTCTACTGCCAGAGCTTCCTCCTCCGCACAGCGCCACTGGCATTGTACTGGCAGCACAACGGGCCTGTAGCCCATCGCTTTTAAAAGCTGACAGGGGTACTTCACGTGGTTGCTGCCGCTGTGGGTCAGGGTTTGTCCGAGCAGGATTTCGTCTAAGGATTTACAGCTCCCGTTGTCTTTCTTTTTGGCGGGCGTGTCACAAATGCCAACATACACCACCAGATCCCTGCTGAGACTCAGCATTTTTAAAAAGGGTTCCGGATGATAAAGGCCCGGATTCATACTGCCGATTACCAGATCATAGGCCCGCGCTTCAAACGGCAGCCGGTTAAAATCACCAGTCTGTACCTTCACATTAACGCCTTTTTCCTGCGCTTTCTGGCAGATAATACGGTTCATCTCCGGCGAGCAGTCCAAGGCCGTCACTGCCGCGCCACACGCCGCGAGGGGCAGCGCGAAAGCGCCTGTCCCGCTGCCGATATCCAGTATCTGTTTTTTCGATCCATTCCAAAAGCCCTGACGCTTTAAATACCCGAGCAGGACCTCTACCCGCTCGTTACTGCTGCCCATACCCGCATCATAATAGTCCGCCGAGGCATCCCAGCATTTACGCTCCTCCGGAAAGGTTTCCCGGTACAGAGATTTTTCCGCTGCGTCCCTCCAGCATTTCACCCAAAATTCTTCTCTTCGATTCACTAAACTCTACCTTTACTTTTTTATCGCACAACAAAAAAAGCTCAAAAGCCATGATTACAATCAAATCAACAGCCTTCAAGCTTTAATATTTTTTATTCACTTTTAAAATTTTTCTGTACGTTTATAGGATATAGTATAGCAGAGATAAAAGGTTTTCACAAGCTTTTTTTGTGTTTTTACGCATACCTAATATCACCAGTACTTTTCGGATTGATTTTTACAGGGAAATAAGCTACTATAAATAGTAACCTGATAAAAGGGCAATTCTATAAAAATTTAAAGGGGGAACCCAACATGGCCGACCCATCAAACCCAAAACAAGCCCAGGATAACCGGGCCTTTAATGAAATGCTCAAGTCTGCAAAAAAGCGGTTGGAACAGCGTCCGCCGGATGACCTTGCCCGCAAAGCAGGCGTTATCTTTGCTCCGAAGGACGCGGTTTTCACGATCCCCAGCCTTGGCCGCACCTATCCCCTCGCCTATCCCGAATTTGAATGTAAGGGGACCATCGACGAGTGGTTTCACCTTGTCCTGCTCCACTATTTGGATCTGGCGGACGAAACACCGGTTTCCGACGCCTTTGTTCCCTTTGCCGACCAACAGGAGGGCCTGATCCGCGGCACTAAGTTTGACCACACTGCCGCCCAGGCCCTGCGCGCTTTTCTTACAGGCAGGCGGCCTGAGCAGGTGAAAGCCGCCCTCCAGAAACTGGACGCGGCCTTTGTTCCGTCAAACGCAGACCTCTGCGCAGTTCTCCCTTTTCTTCCCTGTTACCCCATCGCGCTAAAGATCTGGTTTGACGACGAGGAGTTTCCACCCGAGGGTAAGCTGCTGCTAAGCAAAAGCGCGTCCCACTACCTGACCATCGAGGACGCGGTAGTGGCAGGTGAGTTCATTTTGAGGGAATTGGAGACTGCGTTTGTCTCTTAAGTAAAAAGCGGTTCGGATTTGATCCGCTTTTTACTATGCGGCATCACGATAAGTATTAAACTCAAAGGTCAGGCGGGTTTTTAATTTTGAAGGAAAATCCAGGTGAAGATTCTCGATTATAACGCCATTCTCCTTGTATTTCCCTCTTTTAACCGCCGTTATTGCCTCATCCTTGGAAAAATTCGGTGCAACTGGCTTAATGATGTATTCAATGATTTGTGCTGCAATGTTCTGGTCTGCCTCAATTTTCTGTTCACTTTGGGCTTCTATTGTTGCCTCTACGATCAAACTTCGCTGGGTATTCCAGTCATTCTCAATGCCGCCATTCTTGATCACAACCTGGTAATTGCTGACATTATCTCCCAGCACCTCGTTGGGCAGCAACAGGGATGCACTATATTCTGAATCAAATTTCAAAGCATTTTCTAAATACGCGTTGGGATAATACTGTTGAAATTGTTTTTGATAATACACGATGGCTATCTCTTTATTGGCCTCCCCCTGCTGAACCAGTTCCTGATATTGCTCCTGCTGCTTTGCCTGCTTTCTGGGTCCAAGAATAAACAGGCTGACAAAAATAAACAGCATCAGCAAAAACACAATCCCAGCCAAAACATAGATACTGACAGCGAGGACTTTTTCTTTTTTCATTGCAGCAACCTCCAGTAAATTTCTTACATATCCTTGCCCGCGGTTCGTTTTGTCATTTTTCCTTTATGCTATTCTTTTTATGATTATAACATGATTTTCTTAGATGCTGGACTTTTTTCAAATATGTTTATTTTGATTTTT
>CAUEUD010000077.1 GCA_959020865.1 Eubacterium limosum
CTATTTTATGAGCGGCATCCAGATAGCTCTGTTGCTTAGTGAAGCGATAACACATGGTATAACCATACACTCCCCAAGCCTGTCCACGCGCCCAAGCAGAAGAATCGGCATATCCCTGAAAGGTTCCTTTCGACTCTACCTCACCGCTATCTGCCAGATAGCTCACCACATGGTAGGAGGTCATGTCCTCCCAAAGGCAAAAGCTGCCAACATGCCGAATGATAACATTGACCGCGCCATTAAAAAGGGTGCCGGTGAGCTTCAGGGCGCTGTGTATGAAGAAATTACCTATGAAGGCTACGGCCCATCAGGGGTTGCGGTTATTGTGCAGTGTCTGACTGACAATAAAAACAGAACCGCGGGCGATGTGCGCCACGCTTTTGATAAAAACGGCGGAAACCTTGGAACCAGCGGCTGTGTAAGCTTTATGTTTACCAAAAAAGGCCGTATCATGATCGAAAAGAGCGACGCCATCGACGAGGATGAACTGATGATGGTTGCCCTGGACGCAGGTGCGGAGGATATGGAAACTTCAGATGAAGGTTACGAAATCTCCACCACCCCAGAGGATTTCGCGGCGGTTATGGACGCCCTGAGAGATAACGGCATCGAGGTGTTATCCGGTGAGGTTGCCATGATCCCATCTACCGAAACCTCATTAAGCGAAGAGGACGCCAAAAAAATGGAAAAAATGCTGGATATGTTTGACGATAACGATGATATCCAGGAAGTATGGCACAACTGGAACGAAGAATAAGAATAAATACCCGCGGGCCGATTTGGAGGTACCCAGATGAGTAAAAAGAAAAAAAAGCCGGTAAAAGAGCCAAAGGTTAAAAAACAGGGGAAGGGTAAGGACTTTCTGGTCTTTATTATCATTGCTTTCGTCATGGTCTTTTTAACCTCATCCTTTATTGTGGAGGATGTCTATAATTATGCAGACCGTATTGTCATGACACCGGAAGGTGTGAAGGAAGTATACGCGGCCAGTATAGGCCAGTCAACCTTTGTGGAAGAAGTGAAGGAAAAAAACAATTCGAGCACGACCACACAGAAAACACAGCCGACAGCAGCGCCAACGGTAACGCCGGAGCCGACTCCAGCAGCGACGCCGGAGGCCACCCCGGAGGAAAATCCGACGCCGACCCCGGCAGAGAACGAGTAAAAATAAAGGTTATTTAAGAGAAGTAAGGACTTTCACCGGTTCTTACTTTTTTATGCTTTACAAGACGTTAAAGTCTGATATAATCTAATCATCTTAAGATATAAAGACGCCCGGCCCTTATGAAAAAACGCTTTTTGCGCGTACTGCATTTACAGCTTACAGGCCGGAGGATCGATAAAGAAAAGAGGACTAAAATGAAGGTGGTAACGCCACAGGAAATGGCACAAATGGACCAGAAAACAATTGCTTCCGGTATCAGTGGAATTGATTTGATGGAAAAAGCCGGTACCGAGTGTACCCGGGTGATTGAAAGCGCGCTGAAGGAGGGTATGCAGATCTGCGTGATCTGCGGTCCAGGCAATAACGGCGGCGATGGTCAGGTCATTGCCCGACAGCTCAGCGAAAAGGGCTTTTCGGTTCAGGTGTTCTTCACCGAGCCGGCGGATAAGATGTCTCCAGACAGCCAGACCAACTACAGCCGTCTTCAGGAGACCAGCACAGCCGTCCAGTTTTTGTCGCATGAGGCTGGCCTTGAAGGCTTTGAGGCCTCGCTGGCCAAAGCCGATCTGGTGGTGGACGCTGTTTTTGGAACAGGGCTTAAGGACCGCCCGCTGGGAGAATGGTACGAAAAGCTGCTGAACGCCGTTAACGCGTGTGGAAAACGCATTGTCGCCATCGATATTCCTTCCGGCCTGCGGGGGGATAACGGGCTGACACTGGAGGCCGCCGTGGAGGCAGATCAGACCATTATTATCCAGAACTATAAGGTGGGCTGTCTGCTGAACGACGGTCCGGACTGTGTGGGCGAGCCGGTGCTTGTGGACATCGGAATTGACGAAAACTGCATCGAAAACAACAAATATTTTGTGCAGAAGCAAAACCTGCTCTGTCCGGTAAAGCGTAAAAAGAATTCCCATAAATACGATTATGGCTCAGTGGTGATTATCGCAGGCTCAAAAGGGATGATTGGTGCGGGCCTTTTGGCCACCGAAGGCGCCCTGAAGAGCGGCGCGGGCCTGGTTACCAGCTATGTGCCGCTGGAGGTTTATCTGCCCGTGGCGGCACGCTCCCCGGTTGAGGTCATGATCAAAACCTACGACTGTAATATTACCGGGGAGGATATTGAGCACGACCGCAAAAAAGTGGTGCTTATCGGGCCGGGAATTGGCCGCAAAAAGAATTACAGCATTATTTTAAACGACCTGCTGTGCAATACCACAGTCCCGGTAGTCATCGATGCCGACGGGCTTTTCCATCTGTCCAGAAATCTGGACGTACTCAAAGAGTCCAAAACACCGGTGATCCTGACGCCCCATTTTGGCGAATTTTCGACGCTTACCGGCGTAGACCGTGAGGACATTCTGGAAGACCCCATTGGCTATGGCCGCCGTTTTGCAGAGGAATACCAGGTAGTGCTGGTGCTTAAGGGCTACAGAACCATGATATTCAGCCCAGAGGGCGAGGTCTTTTTTAATTCAACCAGCAACCCGGGAATGGCGACCGCCGGTTCCGGCGATGTGCTGGCCGGGATGATCGCAGGCTTTGCGGGACAGAGCGTGGACCTGCTTGAGGCGGCGAAAGCCGGCGTTTTTTACCACGGCGCCGCTGGCGATTACTACGCTGAGCATTATGGTGAAAGCACCCTGACAGCGAGAAATATCATTGATTCATTTAAATATGTACTCAATTAGGAGGGTTAATGAATAAGACATATAAAATAATGACTTTTGGCTGCCAGATGAACGAAAATGATTCTGAAAAGATTTCTGGTCTGCTGAAAAATATGGGTTACACGCCCGAGGAAGATGTCCATAAGGCAGGAGTCGTTATCCTGAACACCTGCAGCGTGCGTGAAAACGCGGACGTGCGCGTGTTTGGAAATCTGGGCACCTTTAAATCCGTCAAAAAAGTAAATCCTGATCTTGTGCTGGCAGTGTGCGGCTGTATGATGCAGCAGCCTGAGATCGTTAAAAAAATAAAAGAAAAATATCCCCAGGTCGATCTGGTTTTCGGGACACACAATATTCACCAGTTTCCACAGATGTTGGGAAATTATCTGCAAAGAGGCGAACGGATTTTTGAAATCTGGGACGACAGCCATGAGATTATTGAGGATCTGCCAGTGGACCGGAAATACCCTTTTAAAAGCTTTGTGACCATTATGAACGGGTGCAATAATTTCTGCACCTACTGTATCGTCCCTTATACCAGAGGCCGTGAGGTCAGCCGCCAGCCGGAAAAGATCATCGAAGAGGTGACCCGCCTGGCCGATGAGGGTTGTCTTGAGGTCACACTTTTAGGACAGAATGTAAACTCTTACGGTAACGATCTGAAAACAGGTTACCATTTTGCCGACCTGCTCAGAGATTTGAATCAAATCGAGAAAATTAAGCGCATCCGTTTTATGACCTCGCATCCAAAGGATCTGACCGACGAGGTCATTGAGGCCATCGCCCAGTGTGACAAGGTCTGTCCGGCGATCCACCTGGCCATCCAGTCCGGGAGCACCCGGGTATTAAAGGCCATGAACCGCCGCTATACCAAGGAACAGATCATTGATCTGGTGGACCGGGTACGGAGCAGAATACCAGATGTGGCCATCACAACCGATATTATCGTGGGCTTTCCGGGGGAAACCGAGGAGGATTTTCAGGATACGCTGGAGGTGATGCGGGCCTGTAAATTCGACTCCGCCTTTTCTTTCATCTATTCCATAAGAACCGGCACCCCGGCCGCCACCATGGAGAACCAGATTCCGGATGAAATCAAACATGACCGGCTAAACCGTCTGCTGGACGTCCTGCGGGATATCAGTTTTGGCCTCAACAGTAAATACGAGGGCAGAGTGCTCCCCGTACTGGTGGAAGAACCCAGCAAAAACAACAGCGACCGCCTCAGCGGCCGCACCGAAACCGGTAAGCTGGTCAATTTTGAGGGGAGCTTTGAAAACATCGGAAAGATCGTAAACGTAAAAATTACCAAAGCCGGCAGCTTCAGCCTGACCGGAAAAGAAATAGTTGATAGTTGATAGTGAATAGTGGATAGTTTTGGTGCAAATTTGCGGATGCAAATTTGATTTAAATCGAATCCGTTAACGGATTCGTACCAGAACTATCAACTAAAAACTATCAACTTTCAACTGAATTTTAGAAAGGGGTGATCATTTGGGCCTGACACCAATGATGCAGCAGTATTTGGAAACCCACGAGAAGGTAAAGGACGCGATTTTATTTTTTCGGCTCGGGGATTTTTATGAAATGTTTTTTGACGATGCCTTAAAGGCCTCGAAGGAGCTTGAGATCGCCTTAACCGGCAGAGACTGCGGACTGGACGAGCGCGCCCCCATGTGCGGGGTGCCCTACCACGCGGCCGAAAGCTATATTACCAAACTGGTCGAAAAAGGCTATAAGGTAGCCATCTGCGAACAGATGGAGGACCCCTCAGTGGCAAAGGGGATCGTCAAGCGCGAGATTATCCGGGTGATCTCCCCGGGCACCATCGCTGAGGGAAAGCTGCTGGAATCAAAAAAGAATAATTATCTGATGTCTCTGTACCAGGAAAAAAACACCATCGGCCTGGCCTATCTGGATATTTCCACCGGAGACTTTTTTGTCACGGAAATTTCAGGGAAAAATACGCTGGCGCTGCTGATGGATGAGGTGGGAAAAATTGGCCCATCAGAGATTTTAGTCAATCCCACGCTTTTTAAGGACACCGGGACCATTAAAACGCTGGAAGAAAAATTTGGGATTATGACCAATTTGTATCCGGCCAGATATTTTGAGTTCAAGGCTTCAGAGTCAAGGCTCAAGGAGCAGTTTGACGTTTATTCTTTGACAGCTCTGGATCTGGAGCGGCGGGAGCACAGCGTGCGGGCTGCCGGCGCACTCCTGCGCTATATTGACGAGACCCAGAAGCGGGTGCTCACGCATATTAACCATGTATCCTACTATAAGAATGATGAATACATGATTCTGGACCTGTCCACAAGACGCAACCTGGAGCTGACCGAAACCATACGCTCCGGGGAAAAGAAGGGGAGCCTGCTCTGGGTTTTGGATAAGACGGTCACCGCCATGGGCGGGCGAATGCTGCGAAGATGGCTGGAAGCGCCTCTGCTCGAAAAAAAGGCGATTGAAGCCCGGCAGAATATGGTGGAGGAGCTGTACCGTCATCCGGGAGCCCTGAAGGATTTAAAGGGCGTTTTGGGAAAAGTATACGACCTTGAGCGTATCTGCGGGAAAATATCTTTTGGAACCTGTAACCCCAAGGATATGCTGTCGCTTAAGCAGTCTGTTTCTGCCCTGCCGCTGCTGCAGGCGTTTTTTGCCGGCATCGACGCTCCGGTGTTCAGAAAGCGCTACGGAGAGGCCGATTTGTTAACCGATATTTATGAGCTCATCGAGACAAGCATTGACGATAACGCGCCCTTTGCCCTGAAGGATGGCAAGGTCATCAAGCGTGGCTACAATGAGGAGATTGACGGCTACCGCGAGGCGAGCGAAAAAGGGAAGGACTGGATTCGTGACCTGGAGCTTAAGGAACGGCAGCGCACAGGTATCAAATCACTGAAGGTCAAGTACAACCGTGTGTTTGGCTATTTTATTGAGATTACCAAAACCAATCTGGACCAGACCCCCGAGGATTATATCCGTAAACAGACCCTGGCCAATGCAGAGCGCTTTTTCACTCCGGAGCTCAAGGAAATGGAAACCAAGATTCTCGGTTCAGAGGAGCGGCTGGCGCAGCTGGAATATGAGCTTTTCCAGGATGTCCGGGAAAAAATCATCGCGCAGATCGCCAGAATCCAGAAACGGGCCAGAGATGTGGCCGAAATTGATGCCCTGTATTCTCTGGCGCAGGTTGCCATAGCGGGCAACTATGTAAAACCTGAGATCACAAACGGACCGGAGCTGGAAATCGAAAATGGCCGCCACCCAGTGGTCGAGGAGATCATCGGCATCAATCATTTTGTGACCAACGGCTGCCACTTTGACGGCAAGGACCTCCGGATGATGCTGATCACCGGGCCGAATATGGCCGGAAAATCCACCTATATCCGCCAGGTAGCAGTCATTGCCCTTATGGCCCAGATTGGTTCCTTTATCCCGGCAGACAGTGGAAAAATCGGTATTGTCGACCGTATTTTCACCCGTGTCGGGGCCTCTGATGATCTGGCGACCGGGCAGAGCACCTTTATGGTTGAGATGACCGAGGTCTCCAATATTCTCAAAAACGCCACCCGGGACAGCCTGGTCATTCTGGATGAAATCGGCCGGGGGACCAGCACCTTTGACGGCATCAGCATTGCCTGGGCGGTGGTGGAATACCTCTGGGACGAGCAGATTATCGGGGCCAAAACGCTTTTTGCCACACACTATCATGAGCTCACAGAGCTCGAGCATCTGAAACCTGGCATCAAAAACTTTAGCATTGGCGTCAGGGAAACCCCGGAGGGGGTGGTCTTTTTGAGAAAGATCAAGCCCGGCAGCGCAGACCAGAGCTATGGGATCGAGGTTGCCAAGCTCGCAGGGTTCCCGCCGGCGGTTACCAACCGGGCCAGGGAAATTTTGAATATCCTGGATCAGGGTGAGGACACATACCGTGAGGGAATGATCGCGGCCGAAAAACCGTCCTTTGAGAGCGCGCAGGTAAATTTTTTCGACATGGTTCCTGCCATGTCAGAAGAAGAAAAAGCAGTGCTCAACAGTATAAAGGACCTGTCCATCAACGAGATGACCCCAATGGAGGCCATGAATCAGCTTTACGGCCTGCAGAGCAAGCTGAAAGATAATTAAGGGCGCGCAGCCAAGAGGTGAAACATGAAAATAAAAATGCTCAATAATGAAACCATCAATAAGATTGCGGCCGGAGAAGTCATCGTCAGGCCCGTATCGGTTATTAAGGAGCTGGTGGAGAACGCCATCGACGCTGAGTCCACCCGCGTTTCCGTGGCGGTGGAGAAGGGCGGAAAAACCAGCATCTGCGTGACGGACAATGGTGTTGGTATTGCCTACAATGAGGTGCCTCTGGCCTTTAAACGTCACGCGACCAGCAAAATATTAAAGATTGAGGACCTCGAAAGCATTGATACCCTTGGCTTCAGGGGCGAGGCGCTCTCCAGCATTTCGGCCATTGCGCGGGTCCGGATCACCACGAAAACCGCGGAGGAGGAAATCGGCAGCCAAAGCTTTTTTGAGGGCGGGGCTTTCATTAACCAGCGTGTCTGCACCTATGACCGCGGAACTGAGATTATGGTGACAGACCTCTTTTATAACACGCCCGCCCGCCAGAAGCATCTGCAAAAGGATAAAAACGAGGAAAAGCTGATCCGGGATATTCTGGAAAAGCTTTCGCTTTCACACCCAGAGATAAGCTTTACCTATGTCAGCGACGGACGTGAGGTATTTAAAACGCTGGGCACAGGAAATCTGAAGGATGTGATCGAGAGCCTGTATGGACGGGACTTCTTTAAAGGCCTCCGGGAACTGAATGTGGAAAATTCTCCCATGCGCCTGGGGGGCTATATCAGCGACCTTACCCTGACACGTTCTACCAGAGAAGAGCAGATTTTCTTTATCAATAACCGTTTTGTGAAAAACAAAAGTCTTTCGCGGGCCTTTGAGGACGCGTATGAGGGTTATATGATGGTCCACAAGCACCCGGTCGGCATTGTGTTTATGGACCTGCCCGGCCGCATGCTGGATGTCAATATTCATCCGGCAAAAACGGAAATCCAGATTCTCAATGAAAGTCTGGTCTCCATTCTGTTCAAGCAGGGAATACGGGATTGTCTGAAAGCACAGAATCTGGTGGTGGATGTGAGCGAGGTGACCGCAGCGCCGGAACCGCCCGAGGAGGCAGCCCGGCCAAAGCTTGTGGAGGAACCGGTCAGCTTTCTGTCGGGAGAGAGTAAAAACTTTACCCCAGTCGACGAAATAAGCAAGGCACAGGAAGATCGCTCGCCCGCGCCTCAACTGCCCAAAACCGAAGCAGTCCCGCAGGAAGCTGTAAGTGCGGAAGCAGAGAGACAGACGCAGAAAGTGCCAGCGGCTGAAAAAATGGAAGCGCATATCCCTGAGCCGGACGCTCCTGAGCCGCGCCCGGTGTTTACCGAGACCCGGCCCACAGCGGATGAGATGCCAGGGGTTGCCGAGCCTGCGCCAGAATACCCGCGCCGAAAAGGGCCGGATTTCAAAAACGCAAAAATTATCGGTCAGCTTTTCTCGACCTATATTCTGCTTGAAAAGGGCGATGAGATTATCATGCTTGATCAGCACGCAGCCCATGAGGCCTTTTTATACCAGGAGCTGAAGGAGCGCTTTGACCAGAAATCTGATTTTCCGGCCCAGAGCCTCATGGTCCCCCAGCCTGTGGAAATCTCCGTGCGGGAGGCGGACCATTTTGATGAGCTGCAGCCTGAGCTCATGCGCTATGGCTTTGACTGTGACCTTTTTGGCGAAAATACACTCATGGTCCGCAGTGTGCCCATTATTTTGGGAGAACCCCAGGATGTATCGCTTTTAAAGGCCTTCATTGAGGGCCGGGTATATGAGGACGTTTCGGACCCCAGAAATCTTATTGAGCGCATTATTACCATGTCCTGCAAAGGGGCTGTGAAAGGACATCAGGAGCTGTCGCGGGAAGAAATCGAGACGCTGCTTGACGGAATGAGCCGTCTGGACAATCCTTATACCTGCCCCCATGGCCGGCCGATTATCCTGAAGCTGCGTGAATATGAGCTTAAAAAATTATTTAAACGGGTGGTGTAAATGACAAAACCAAAGATTGCCGTGCTGGTGGGACCCACCGCCTGCGGAAAAACAGACACAGCGGTCGAGCTGGCCAAAAAGCTTGACGGCGAAATCATCTCTGCGGATTCGATGCAGATTTACCGTCAGATGACCATTGGCACCGCCAAACCTACTCAGGGAGAAATGCAGGGTATTCCACACCATCTCATCGACTGTGTGGACCCGGATGAAGAGTACAGTGTCGCGCGGTTTAAGGAGGAAGCCCTCAGGAGAATCGAAGATATTTTATTCCGAGGCAGACAGCCAATCGTGGCAGGAGGAACGGGATTATACATCAATGGGCTTACGATGCCCTGGGGTTTTCGCGAAAAAGATACAGATGAAAAGGTACGGGAGCGTCTGGCGCGGGAGGTGGAGGAGATGGGCAGGGAGGCGTTTTATGAACGCCTGAAAGCTGTTGATCCCGTTACAGCAGCGGCCCTGCACCCCAACAATGTCAAGCGTATGATCCGCGCCTATGAAATTTACGAGGTAACCGGAAAGCCTAAATCCTGTCTGGACATGGAAGCTGCCAAAGAGGAGCTGCCCTACGATTATGTATTGATGGGAATATCCATGGAACGCCCGTTGCTCTACGAGCGTATCAACCGGCGGATTGATCTCATGGTGAGGGATGGGCTGATAGACGAGGTGAAGTCCCTTTTAGACCAGGGCTATACCGAGGAGCTCCTTTCCATGAAAGCCATTGGCTATAAAGAGATTTTCCCTTATCTTAAGGGAGAAATGTCCCTTGAGGAGGCTTTGCATATCCTGAAACGGGATACCCGCCACTTTGCCAAACGCCAACTGACGTGGTTTAGAAAGGACCAGCGTATCCGCTGGTTTGAGGTGGAAAACTACGACACAAGGGTGGATATGGCAGAGGACATGAGCGTTTATTTCTCAGTACACTGAAACACGTTTCACTTATCTTTAAGGAATGTTTGGTATCCTTAACTCAGGGTATATGAGATGATACAATGATGAAAGGAGTGAACAGTGATGAAAAAACTGAGAACAATATATCTGGCCGGCGGATGCTTCTGGGGCCTGGAAAAATTCATGGAAAATATTACCGGCGTGGTGGAAACCCGTGTGGGCTATGCCAACGGCAACAAGGAAAAACCTACTTATAAAGAGGTCTGCACTGGCCGTACCGGCTTTGCGGAGACCGTAAAGGTCGTCTATGACCCTGGCGTTATCAGCCTGGAGGCTTTGCTGATTGCTTTTTACAATGTCATAGATCCCACCAGTGTTAACCGACAGGGTCCTGATGTGGGCTCACAATACCGCAGCGGCATCTATTATACCAATTCAGAGGATTTACCTGTTATTGAGCATGTGACAACCATGACTTTCCGCAGACTTGGAGGCCGCAAGCCCCTCGCGACAGAAATCAAACCGCTCAAAAACTTTTATGACGCCGAGGAATACCACCAGAAATATCTGGATAAAAATCCCGGTGGCTACTGCCATATTCCAGAATGGAAAATGGGATATTCACAGGATCGAAAGCTTCGGGCTTCTTAAAAAATACAGAAAGACAGTGAGAACCTGGTTTTCACTGTCTTTTTTAGTGGCAGGTTTTTTGAAAAATTTAAATAGTAGTGGCCGCCTTTCAGAAATGATATAATATGAACATTCTACATAAGTGAGGTGGGGGATTTGAAAGATATTCTTATAAACGGTGCCCGTGAGGGGAATTTAAAAAATATTAGTGTGCGCATTCCAAGAAACCAGCTTATTGTTTTAACCGGCCTGTCCGGTTCGGGCAAATCGACTCTGGCGATGGATGTTCTTTATCAGGAATGTCAGCGCCAGTACCTGGAGGCCATGAGTTATCAGGGAATCTCCAAGCCAGAGGTAGATTCGGTTTCCCATACCTCGCCGGCCATACAGATATCCCAGGAGGATTATCATAAAAATCCCCGGTCAACGGTCGGTACGCTGACGGATATTTATACCGACCTGCGCATGGTCTATGAAAAGCTGAGTATCCGGAAATGTCCGGCCTGCGGCCGGCGCATCTGCTCTGCGGATTGCAGGGAAGAGCTTGTCAAAAAGGCAGATGGCTTTACGGTATACATGTACTGCGGATGCTGTGGGCATAAGATGGAAAAGCTCACCCGTTCGCATTTTTCACACAATACAGCGGAAGGCGCCTGTGAGGCGTGCCAGGGCCTTGGCACAAGTCTCGAAATAAACGGCGCTGAGGTTGTTCATGAAACACTTTCACTGGAGAAGGGCGCGGTGGATTTTTGGGAAAAGCGGTATAAAGCGTATCAAATCAGTGTTTTTAATCAGGCCTGTGCCCATTATGGCATGCCTGTACCAGGCAGGGACACACCGGTTTGCGCTTTCACAGAGCTGCAAAAAAATCTGCTGCTCAATGGCGTTGAAAATGAAATGCTCAAAGAAAGATTTCCTGATATTACGCCGCCGAAAACAGTGGCTGAGGGGCGTTTTGAGGGTGTCTATCCTATTTTATGGCGGCGGGTTTCTGAAAAAGGCGTGCTGTCAGAGAAAAACGAGAAATACTTCAATACCCGGGTCTGCCCGGAATGCGGTGGTGAGCGGCTGAATACACTGAGCCGGAGCGTAACCGTCAATGAGACGCGGCTGCCGGAGCTTTCTACCCTTTCTCTGGAGTCACTCAATAGCTGGATTACCGCGTTGGAAAGCAGTTTGGAGGGCGAAAAGGGCAGGATGACCGCGCCCTATCTGTTAGATCTGAAAACAAAGCTGCGCCGGATCATCAATGTGGGGCTTGGCTATTTAACCCTGGACCGGCAGGCCATGACACTGTCCGGCGGAGAGGCACAGCGGATTAAGCTTGCCGCGGCTCTGGATGCCGAAATTACGGGCATTATCTATATTCTGGACGAGCCCTCCGTCGGGCTGCACGCAAAGGATACCGAGGGGATCATCCGCGTTTTGCGGGCTCTGAGGGATCAGGGCAATACAGTCATTGTCATTGAACATGATCCTGATGTGATGGCAGCAGCGGATCATATCATTGATATGGGCCCCGGGGCAGGCACGCACGGCGGAATGATCGTGGGTCAGGGAACTCTGGCGGAAATCCGAAATCAGCCCTCCTCGGTAACCGGACAGTATCTGAAAAATGAAAGCCCTGAAATCAACCGGAGCCCCAGAAGCTTTACGGAGAAGATGATGGTGCAGGACGCAGGACTGCACAATATAAAAGGTATTGATGTATGTTTTCCCATCAATACACTGACCGCTGTTACCGGTGTTTCAGGCTCTGGAAAGTCTACGCTGGTGTTTGATATTCTGGCTGAAAGGGGGGCCGGAGGTACCGGACAGGTCTCTGGCCTTGAAAAATTTGATACAGTTATCAAGGTTGAGCAATCCGCCATCGCCCGGATGAAACGCTCGAATGTGGCCACCTATTCCGGCGCCTATGACGAAATCCGAAAAATTTTTGGAAGCCTGGAGGCAGCCAAGAGGAAAGGATTGACCGCAAAGCACTTCTCCTTTAACAGCAGGGGCGGCCGCTGTGAAAACTGTGAAGGGCTGGGCCGTATTGTCAGCAATATGCTTTTCTTTGAGAATGTTGAGACAGTCTGCCCGGTTTGCGGCGGCAGGCAGTTTAATGACGAAGTACTGAGCGTCAGGTTCAAGGGCTGCTCCATTCATGAGATTTTAAAACAGACAGTCGAGAAAGCACTGGAGACCTTTGGAGAGAACAAAAAGCTGGAGCGGATCTTAGGGCTGCTGCAGGATGTGGGCTTAGGCTATCTGGAGCTTGGGCAGACGCTCACCACCCTTTCAGGCGGTGAGGGGCAGCGTTTAAAGCTGGCCAGAGAGCTCATGCAAAATCGAGGAAAACGCAGCCTGTATCTGATTGATGAGCCGACAACAGGGCTTCACCCCCTTGATATCGATCATTTCCTTGTCCTCTTAAACCGAATGGTGGACAATGGCGGTACTGTCATTGTTGTGGAGCATAACGCCCAGCTCATAAGGCAGGCTGACTGGATTATCGATCTGGGCCCCGAAGGTGGCGACAGAGGAGGAAAGGTTATTTTTGAGGGGACGCCTGCTCAGATTATTAAAAACAGAGACTCTGTCACAGGGCCCTTTCTTTGTCATGAAAACCAGTCTTTTACCGATTGCTGACATTTTCTGTCAATACCTTGTTTATTTTTTATTTTATGTTAAGATAGTATAAAGAAAATGAAAAATCATATAAAGATTGCATAAAAATAACGTAAAAATGACGGAGGAATGGAATGAAAATTGTCGTTGTGGGAAATGGTAAAGTCGGCACCACACTGACGGTTCAGCTAGCAAGAGAAGGACACGATATTATTATCGTCGACAACGATGAACGGGTCATTGAGAATGTTGTCAATGCCTATGATGTGATGGGGATCTGCGGAAACGGCGGTTCCTACGATGTATTGCAGCAGGCGGGGGTGGCAACGGCCGATCTTTTTATAGCCGTAACCTCTGGCGATGAGATGAATATTTTAAGCTGCATGCTGGCAAAAAAAATGGGCGCGAAGCACACCATCGCGAGGGTCCGTAATCCTCAGTACACAAAGCTGCTGGTTTACATGCGGGATGAGCTGGGCCTCAGCATGTCCATTAATCCGGAATTTGAGGCGGCCAATGAAATTTTTCGTGTTTTAAGGCTGCCGCAGGCCCTGGAGGTCGATTCTTTTTCAAAGGGCCGAGTTGATTTGGTCGCGGTGAGGATTCAGCCAAACTCAAAGTTGAACGGAAAGGCCATTGCTGGGCTTTCGAGTTTTTTTAAGGCTAATATCCTGATCTGCGCGGTTGAGCGCAAAGGCGAAGTGATCATACCGGACGGTGATTTTGTCATGCAGTGCGGGGATAAGATTTTTATTTCGGCCACTTCCAAGGAGCTGGACCTCTTTTTTAAGGAAACGGGCATTATCAGCCATAAAATCCGTAAGGTTATGATCATCGGCGGGGGGAAAATCGCTTATTATCTGGCCAGACAGCTGATAAGCCTGAAGGTTAATGTCAAGATTGTCGAGCTGAATAAACAGAGGAGCCGGGAGCTGAGTGAGCTTTTGCCAAAAGCGACCGTGGTTTATGGCGATGGAACGGATCAGGCGGTTTTAACCGAGGAGGGAATCCGCAACGTGGACGCCTGTGTGGCGCTGACCGATAACGACGAGGAAAATATCATCCTTTCGATGTACGCAGGCACCCAGAAGGTCGAAAAGATTATTACCAAGGTTAACCGGATTCCGCTGCTCAAGATCATGCAGGACGTGGGGATCGAGAGTGTTATCTCACCTAAAATGCTGACGGCCAACCACATTGTCCGCTATGTAAGGGCCATGGAGACCACTGAGGATAACAGTATCCGCACCTTGTATAAAATTGTCGACGGACAGGCCGAGGCCATCGAATTCCCGGTAACACGGGATTCGGGCTTTGTGGGACGCCCTTTGCGCGAGCTCAATATCCGTAAAAACAACCTGATTGCCTGTATTATCCGAAAGGGACGCATTATTTTCCCGAACGGCGATGCCGTCATGGAAACGGGGGATAATGTGGTTGTGGTTACCACAACCCAGAGCCTGAAGCATCTGAAGGACATACTGGACAGCAGGGAATAGGACGGCAATATGAATTATCGAATGGTTTTTTACGTCATTGGGAATATGATGAAGAGTGAGGCGGCGCTGATGCTGCTGGCGATTATTGTGGCGCTTGTCTATGGAGAGACCGACACCATTGTCTGGTTTGTTATTCCCATGTTTATACTGATATCCCTGGGCTTTATACTCAGCAACAAAATGCCGGAATACCGGAATTTCTATGCCCGTGAGGGGTTTGTGGTAGTGGCGCTTTCATGGCTTGTCATGTCCTTTTTCGGTGGGCTGCCGTTCTTTTTAAGCGGCCAGATACCTTCGTTGGTAGACAGCTTTTTTGAATCAGTTTCGGGTTTTACCACCACAGGCTCCACCATTTTGAGGAACATAGAGGCCCTGCCCAACAGCATGCTGTTCTGGCGCAGCTTTACCCACTGGATCGGCGGTATGGGGATATTGGTTTTTGTCCTGACCATTATGCCGAAAACAGAAGGGAATTCCATCTATCTCATGCGGGCGGAAATGCCTGGTACCTCTGTGGAAAAGCTGGTTTCCAAGGTGCGTCCGACGGTAAGAATTCTGTATGGCATTTATTTGGGAATGACAATCCTGCTGATCCTTTTGCTGGTTGTCGGGGGCATGCCGCTGTTCGACAGCATCATCAACGCTATGGGGACAGCCGGTACAGGCGGATATTCTTTAAAGAATGACAGCATTGCCTATTACAACAGCGCTTATATTGATGTGGTCCTGACAATTTTTATGCTCATGTTCGCTGTGAATTTTAATCTTTACCATCTGGTGTTCATTAAAAAGGGAAAAGAATTCTTTAAAAGCGAGGAGCTTCGCTGGTTTATTGGCATTGTGGCAGTGGCCATTGCGCTGATTACCATTGACCTTCTGCCGCAGTATGGAAA